>JALOLX010000354.1 GCA_025455765.1 Flavobacteriales bacterium
CCATCAGCGTGATACCAACGCTCTTGCGCGACGGAGCACCTCTGCAATGAAGGGTGTCTTGGCGTGTGTGTAGGACGTTCGATCGGCAGGGTGAGCAGCAACCAGCTGCTGCTTCAGCTGTTCGTACTGCTGCGCGACCTCTGGATGGGCTCTCAAGTGATCCCTGAAGAGCAGCCGATCGCTGGTGGCCTCGTCAGGTTCCACGATGTGAACATGGAACATCCGGTGGCCGTGGGCATTACGCCCGATGAACCAGGCATAGTGAGGAGCCTTCTCGCCCATCGTGGGTCTCCAAATGAACTCGTAGCCCAGTGGTTCCATGAGCGGCGGCACCACTCGGCGGACCTGCAACAGGTCTGTGCACTCCACTTGGATGTCGATGATCGGCTTGGCACTGAGGCCCGGAATGGCCGTGCTGCCAATGTGCTCGATCCGTGTGCAGAGCTCGGGCGGCAGTACGGCGCGCAAGTGAGCCTCCTCAGCTGCATAGCGGAGCGGCCATTCTGGAGAATAGGGCACGATGGCGATGGGTTCGCTGGCGAGCTCATCGATGCGCTTCAGGCTGATGTTCGTCGCTTCCGTCATACGCCACCCGAGTAGATATTGTACCGATCGTCCCGTAGGAAGCCGATCAGCGTGAGGCCACTGGCGCGTGCCAATTCTACAGCGAGCGAGGAGGGAGCGCCCACGGAGGCCATCAACGGAATGCCTGCGACCACACATTTCTGCACGAGTTCGAAGCCCGCACGACCGCTCACAAGGAGCATGCACCGATCCACGGACGAACGGGCGTTCAGCACCGCGCCGAGGATAAGAGCGGTGCATCAAGCGCCCCCCAAGCTGGAACTGACGTTCTGCATTGGGCATGGACTGCTTCAATGCTGCTCTTGCCACACACGCCACAACTGCTGGTGGTGTAGAAGTTGCGCTGCCAACGCGAGGGGTCCAGGTCAATGTCAGGTTGAAGTTCAGCCCGCATGACGTTTCCCCGTTCTTCCGGCTTGACCGACTCACAGGCTGCAATACGTACTACGTCATCCGGTGTCGTAGTGACCCCTTCTGTAAACAGGAAGCCACGGACCAGCTCCTCATCCTGACCGGGCGTGCGCATCGTCACGCTCAGGCGTACTTCGCGACGAGCCTCCAACGGACCATAACCCAAGCGGATCTCCAGTGGTTCCTCGGTCACAAGAAGATCGTCGGCCTTATGAAGGACACCAGCCTCCACTCGATCGATCCGTAATAATGTGACCGGCCTTTTCATGGTAACTGTGCGAAAGTAGCGCCTATTGCCGCGCCTTACGGAAGCAGCTCATCAAGTGATCATCGACCATGCCAATGGCCTGCACATAGGCGTATACAATGGTGGTCCCCACAAAGCTGAACCCAGCTCGCTTCAATGCACTGCTCAATGCATCACTCACCGCAGTGCGCGTTGGCACCTGTTGCATCGTGGTCCAGTGGTTGACAACCGGTCGATGGTCGACATGCTTCCACAGGAAGTGGTCGAACGAACCGGGCCCCTGCTCCATGATGCGCAACCACGCCTGTGCGTTGCTGATGGCACTGGTGATCTTCTGCCGGTTGCGAATGATGCCGGGATCGCTCATCAGTCGCTCCACATCCTGGGGTCCGTAGCGGGCGATGCGTTCCACATCCCACCCCTCGAACGCTCGGTCGTACGCTTCGGAACGTACGAGAATGGTATACCAGCTCAGCCCGGCCTGCGCACCATCGAGGATCAGCTTGGCGAACAACTTTCGATCGTCATGTTCCGGCACTCCCCATACCGTATCGTGGTAGTGCTTGTAGATCTCGTCCTTCAAACACCACGGACAGCGTTCCAGCTCAGCCATGCCGGAAAAGTAGTGAGCCGGACAGGTACATGACCCATCCGGCTCACACGAACATTCTACCGGTCAATTCGCTACGATCAAGCGCTCGGTCACTTGGTATCCTTCGTTCATGATGCGCAGGAAGTACTGCCCGGCGGGCAATGTGCGATCGAACTGTACAGTGGTACGCACCAGTCCGTCCGTCACCGAGAGTTGCTGCTGATGCACCAGTTTTCCTGCAAGGTCGAGCACGGTCAGCTCTACTTGGTCGGCACCTTCAGCACCCGACACGTTGAGTTCAACGAACTGACCATTGGAGGGATTGGGCCAAAGGATCACTTCAGGCACCACCGGACGTTGTAGGTATTCCCCGCCACAAGCGGTTGACTGGACCAGTTCAGGTTCAGGTGATAGCTCGTGGTGGTGAGGGTGCGGGTGTAGCCCAGTCCAAGGTTGGTGAACTCGAACTGGTAGCGGTTGGCCCCGCGGATGGGGCGCGCTGTTACACGTTGGGAGCGGGTCCGCGTTACACCACAGGAGAAGTACTGGTTCCCCGGCGTATCCATGAGTTTGGTGTAGGGGCAATCCGCTGCAACGGGATCCACCATGAGGCGGCAGGCCGGTCCCCATTCACTGTTCACACCGTTCACCCGATTGCGGATGCGCAGGTTCAACAGAACTTGTTGGGGAAGCTGCGGGGCGGGATCGTTCCAGGACAGTCGCTGGTAACAAGCGCGTGTGGCGCCATTGCCGTAGCCACCTTGCGTAGCGTGGTTGCGATACCGGCGGATGGAGAACGTGCCGTTCGGGTCGAAGAACCAGAACTCGTACCCATCATCGGTCTGGTTGCCCACACCCCATTGCGCTGATACTGCGGCATTGGGCTCGGCCTTCACGAATTCCGATGGATCCCAATCGAGCTTATCCTGGGAGGCGAAGACGGCCCGCTGATCGCTCAGCGGCAGGCAGAACGTGGCGTTGTCAGGCATGCTGCTTTCCGTGGTGAACGCACCCCAGTACGCATTGTCAATGATGCGCTCACCGGCACCGTTGCGGAGTACGTAACCACCAGTGGCCAGTCCGTCACCTGCGCTGTCGAACAGTCGGAAACGGTAGCATCCGTTGGGAACGCAGCAGCTCACTTCGATGTCAGCATTGCTCGCATAGCCAGAGCCGGAGCAGACGGGATAGGAGAATCCTTCGCCGGTGATCTCCCAGCTGGTCTGATCGCCGAACGCGTCCGTGCGGATGTAGAGTCCCAATTCATCCTCGCAACCGGTCAGCAAGCGCACCGCGCGGTTACGGCTGCTGCCATTGTAGCTTGTGAATCCGCCGACCACGGTAATGGTGCCATCGGGTTGCCACACGCTGCTGTACACCCAGTTGTTGAAGCCCGTGCCCAACGAGATACCGGTATCGAGCGTTCCATTGGTGTTCAACCGTACAAAACGGCCGCGTGCATTGCCATTGAAGCTGGTGAAGTCACCGCCGCAAAGGATCTTGCCATCACCTTGCAATGCGATATGATAGACCCAGCTGTTGAAGCCTGTTCCGGGCGTGAAGCCGGCATCCCGATCTCCGTTGGACAGCAGGCGGGTGATGCGCGGCGCGCTTACTCCCTTATACGTGGTGAACAGACCGCCGATCAGGATGCGACCATCGCGCTGATGTGTGCACGCGAACACGGCTTGGTTGAAGCCGGTCCCCACGGCAAAAGCAGGGTCCACGTTACCATTGGCAAGCAGTCGAACGAGACCTGAGCTGGACTGGCCGTTCACCGTGCTGAACACACCACCGGCGACCAAGCGCCCTTCTGCATCCAACGAAATGGAATACACTTCGTTGTTGGCACCGACCGTGGTATTGAAGGAAAGGTCGACGGATCCATTGGGCTGGAGCTGTACGATGCGGCCAGCGCTCACGCCATTGAAGCTTGTGAAGCTTCCGCCCAGGAGAATGCGACCATCGGGGCGTACAGCGATGCTGCTGATCGTCCCCGAAGCCACTCCGGTTCCTACTGAAAAGGAGTTGTCCAGGGTACCGTCGCTATTCAGGCGAACGATGCGTGGATGTGCCTGGCCATTGAACGTGGTGAAGGAACCGCCGACGAGGATCCGCCCGTTGGCATCGACCGCCACCGCGTTGATCTGCGCGGGAGCGCCTGATCCAATGTTGCTGTTGAAGGTGGCATCGACAGCGCCATCGCGACCAAGGCGGGCCAATCGACCCACCGTGATACCGCGATAGGTGGTCATACTGCCACCGATCACAACACGGCCATCGGGCTGGGCTGCCATGGCAATGCCGCCGAGAACAGGGCGGCCAGCTTCCTACGCAGGAAGCGTTCTGGTCGAGTGTAACGAAGGTTGGTCGAAGAGTTCGTGCTCATGTTGTTCGGTTGTTGCGCCTGAACAGGTCCCGTTGGGGGAGAGCGGTCAGCAGTCCTGTCTTTGGAAGTGGGCATACATACGCAGGCCTGC
>JALOLX010000046.1 GCA_025455765.1 Flavobacteriales bacterium
GTGAAGATAAGGATGGAGGTACATTTACTTCCAATAGCCTTGAAAAAGTGCACGACGTTCGGCCAAGAATGAAATGTCACTTTCAGGATCCATCCTGTGCAACAGTATCAGCTACGCTCCTCCTAGAATAGCCTACATTCGAACCTCCGTGCCGCCCCTGCTCCGCATCGCAACCCTTGTGCTGGCGCTCCTCTGCGTTAGAAATGGGTACGCCCAAGAAGACCTACCCTCTCCCACACCCGCTCTTCGCATCAGTAGTGCCGGTGGTCTGTTGGTCGCAGGGGGCGCTGCTGATGATATGCAGCAGGTGTGCGGCACCATCGGTATCCGCGGAGGGCTGATGTTCAACCAACGTCTAATGCTGGGCGCGCAATTGTCCGCGACCAGTACCACATTCACCGGGAGCGGCACAATTGCCGCAACGGATGAACGAACCCTGCAAGTGAACGAGAACGGGCTGTGGGCGCAGTATGCCGTGACCCGCAGCAGGACCATCCAACCCTTCGTTGGGCTACAGCTGGGTTGGGGCAAGGCGACCTGGACCCGTACAGGCGCAGCACGCGACAACGGCACACGTCCTGGAGGTGATGCACAGGTCCTGCGTGGGATCAGTGTCATCAGCCCAAGCATCGGCGTTCATTTCAACTGCGGCACCTGGTTCCGTCCGGATCTTGTGCTGGGCTATCACGTGGTAGATGGCATTGAACTTAACGCGCTGTCCAGTACTGTAATGAACGGACCGTTCATTGGCATCCACGCCATGTTCGGAGGGTTCAGGCCGTGAGCAGACCTTGTCTAGCCCCCCTCAATTCGTCCACACCGCGTACCCCTTCCGCCGCAACTCCAACGCCAGGCCCTTCTCCACCTCCAGCGCTTCTGCCTGGCTCAAAGGACCAATGTGCTGGTATAGACTGGGGCGCAAGTAACGACCATACTTCTTCACGATGGCGCTGCTGAGGTCATGGCCCTTCTTGCTGAGCGCGCCGGTCTTGTGCTGTGCGAATCGTTCCTGCGGCGTCTTGCTGGTCATGCCCACGTAGAGGCACTCGAGCGCGCCGTTGTACTGCGGATTGGCGGCACGGAATTTCCAGTGCTCACTGTACACCTTGCGGCTAAGCTCGATGACGTAGACCGTGTAGACCGTGGGCATGAAGGCGGCGCTGCAAAGTAGCACCAGCGCGCTCCTTCAGGTTCAAGCGAACTGACCTGGATCTAGGATCGACGCCAAGCCGCATATCACTCCCACCGGGACCGTGGGATGCCCTGATGGTTGCAGATCAGCGTTCCCTACTGTACCTTCATGCCATGAAGCGTTCCACCCCTGTTCTGGATGAGCGCCCCAGCGCCTGTGACGCGCCGCATGAAGTGGTGGTGATCATTCCCGCTGTGCGCCCAGCTCGCCGCCGCACGGTTTGTGTGGAGTGGCGCGATGCGGCAGGTGAGCTGCACCGCGAAGTGCTCTCTCCGCTCAAGAGCCGGGCCTGGCTGAACAACTGAGCGGTCTTCCCCAGCGTTGTATGCGCTCCGCAAGCAGCACTGGCCTTAGAGCCTGTTTAGGATCTCTTCAAACTCGTCCTCCGGTCCCTTTTCCGCCCATGCTTCGCCTGAAAATGATCCCGTAGACACCCCGCCGTACGGCGGGATGATCTTCAGGCTGCGCCTGACCGAAAAATGGCCTCGAAGTCCTTCGTTCAAGAGATCCCAAACAGGCTCTTAGAACACCATCGGTGTCTGGCGACGTGCAGGGACCAAGGTGCGCGTATGCGATACGGCGACGCACCCTCCTCCGGGCTCAAATCCGAGGCGTGCGATGGGCCCCGCGAAGATCTGCCCGCCCATGTAGCGCTCGGGTTCCAGCACCACCGCAAAGGTCACTGTGCGTGCCTCATCGGCCATGGGGCCATCGTGCGCGTGGCGGGTATCCACCACCACTTCCTTGGACTGATAGCCGATCCGCTCGAAACGAAGCACGGCCTCAGTGCCGACGGGTAGTTCCACTGAGAAGCGCCCGTTGCGGGATACGGATGCGAGCTCGATCGCGCCATCCACTTCCACCTCCACGGTGATCTCGTTCATCCGCAGGTCGTCCACATGCAGCCAGCCGGTGAGCATCACCGCTTGAGCGTCGGAGCGCAGGGCGCACGAGGCCGGTTCCGATGAGGAGCATGGCGGCCAATGCCGCATTGCGCTTGAAGGTGTATGAGGTGTTCATGGCTTCGTTGCGGTTGGGTTCTGACGGTGGATACGGGGCGTGGACGGCCAGGTTCCGCATGGAACGGGCGCTTTCGACGGACCGACACCGATGATCGAGGAGCGCTGGATGCTCTTCTTCGGAGCGCCGTTCGAGAAGTGCGATCTTTCACCCATGCAGGGACAGAACGACCTGGTGGCGGCCGATATCGCCTGGCACATGTATCAGTATGCCGCCGGTCGAGGCCATGCCTGGATCACGCCCAACACCATCCTGTACGATTGGGAGAGCGACCTGCTGACCGTAACGCCCGAAGGCTTTGTCTGCGAGATCGAGATCAAGGTGAGCCGCAGTGATCTGGCCCACGACCTGGAGAAGCCCAAGCACAAGGCCGGTATCCTGTTGAACGGCATGACAGCTTCCCCCGCAAGCGTTCCCAGGTCAGTGCGCACGGAACGCCAACGTCCGGTGCGGCCCAACTTTTTCTGCTTCGCCCTCCCCTGCTCGGTGTTCCGGGGCATGCAGCGCAACAGCCTTCCTCCCTATGCCGGCATCTATACCGTGGACGACGCAGGACGCGTGTTCGAGGAGAAGCGCCCCATCCTGCTGCATGATCAACGTATCGCGTCCAGCGACCTTCTGGATCTGGCGCGCCGCATGCACGCCCGCTACTGGGGCCAGATCGCACGCGCACGCGGCATCACCCATCAGCCGCACATAGCGGCCACGGATGCGGAGGATCGTGGGATCGATCGTGCATAACCCGTGGTCACTTGGCGTTCCACGGAATACATGGGCCGCTACTTTGCGCCCCAGTAATCGCCGTATCGAACGACCATGACATTCAACGCGCAGATCGATCACCTGACCAGTGCGCTCCGCCATACCCGCGCACGTCTGCTCGCCCCCATAAGCCCCGGACAGTTCCAGCTCCCGCGCGATCCTTCCATCTTCGTGGAGGACGTGTTGCAATACATGATGGACGAATGGAGCAGCGACCTCCGTTCACAAGGCCATGTGCTGGAAGAGGACACCCAATGGAACGATGGTGTGAACCACTATCCGCGCTATCTCCTGCGCATGGCGGGCGGTGACCTGGCCCAGATCCACTTCACCGGCTCCTATCCACAGGCCCTGCACATGAGCATCAGCAAGGGCTTCCGCAATGGAGTGCAGTTCAGCGATGCCCGTATGGTGCAGTTCGAGCTGCCCATCACCATGGACCCGAACAAGCTTCTGCTCAGCGTGCTGGGCGGGTTGAAGGAGATCACCGTCTGATCCATTAGTCCGATGCGGACCCTGTACATCTGCAGGCATGCGAAGAGCGACCGGAGCCCCGGCCACGCCAACGACCATGACCGTCCGCTGAACGAACGTGGCCTGCGTAACGCCCCGTTCATGGCCGAACTGTTCGCGCAGCGCGGTGAACCAGTGGACCAGTTGCTCTCCAGCACGGCCCGTCGCGCTGCGGATACTGCTGCCTTCTATGCCGGTACGCTTGGAGTGCCCATCTCCCTGGTCGCCTATCGCAGTGCACTGTACCATGCCTCAGTGGCCGAGCTGTTGCGGGTGCTGCAAGAGGTATCGAACGACCGTCCTCGCGTGATGCTCTTCGGCCACAACCCTGGCCTCAGCATGCTGGTGGAGCACCTCAGCGATGAGGGCCTTGGCGACCTTCCCACCGGCAGCATCGTACGCATCGACCTGCACGTGAACGACTGGGCAGCCGTGGCGCGCGGCACCGGCACGGTGGTGTGGTGGGACACGCCCAAGCGGCACGCCGGACAGGATTAACGGAGCTGCTCGCGGAACAACGCCCGCACCCCATCACTGCCTTCGTCTCGGTAGGTGTAGTACACATGCCCATCGTGTACCTGCAGCCCATCAGGGAAGGGATGCTGCACCGCATGTACCGGCCCCACTTCGCCGGTGGTCAGCGAGATCCGCCGAAGCTGTGCAATGGGTCCGCGCCGGTTCAAGGCATACACCTCGCCGCGCACACGATCGAACAGCAACACCCCCTTCCAGAGCCTGTCCAGGTGATGGCGGAGCGTGGTGCGGCGAAGGATGTTGCCTCGTTCATCCAAGTGTACGAGCAGGGACCGTTCATGATCGAAGATGCGGATGGTATCGGCGATCACATAGAGCGGTGCATAGGGTACGTGGAAGTACATGTGCTTGTGGAAGCCGGTCATGTATCCAGCGATGATCTCCTTGTCCACCTTGAGGTCGCGCGCAAGCTTCATCGCCATCACTTTGCTGGGGCCGTCCATGTACTTGTATTCCGCCCTGAACAGTTCCATGGTATGGGCGTCTTCCACTGCGTAGAGGGAATGTGCCGCTCCCGCCCCGGGTTCCATGGCGAAGTGAACGAATGCGGGATAGTCTTCGCGGCGATCATTACCCAACCAGTGACCGGCCAGCGAATCGGTCCAGGGCAGGATACCTCGCTTCAGGGTATCGAGGTCAATTGCACGCATGGCGATAGCCCCGTTCTCATAGCTCGGTATCCAGGCGTGGTCCCTACCCTCCAGCACCACCCGTCCGCGCAGGTCGCCATGCAGGGCGCGTGGCCGATCGTTGAGCGCAACGGAAGCCAGTTCGCGGAACAGCGTATCCAGCAGGTAGAGCTGTGCGCCTAGTAGTTCGCGCACGCCCACTTCCGCCTGAGGATGCCACAGCTGGGGCCGGTCATACACGAGCACCCAGATACCCGCATCATCCACATGCATCGTCTCCACGTTCAACTTCGGGTGGGCATAAATGCGCTCCGCACGTTCGGCGGTGATGCGGACCTCGGGAAAACTGACCACCTCCGGCTTGATCTCCCACACGATGCTTACGGATCCCACGCTTCTCGGAACGGCGCGCCGCTGCGTCCCGTAGCGCACATGGCTCATCACGAGCGTGTCCTCACCTCCTGACCATAACAAGGAAGCACGACCGTCCGCATCGGAGATCACGTTCGCTCGTGCCTTCACCAGGGTGAGGTGTGCGGCTTGTACCGGCGTGCCGTCGTCCGCATCGCGCAGCACTACGTCCAACCGCGTCACTTGTGCGAACAGCGGTGCTCCGATGAACACGAGGAGCAGTGTGATCAGGCGGTCCATCGTACCTTGGTTCACGTTCCTGTTACGAAAGATGCAACACAGCATTGGATCGCACACGGGAAGGTCAGGAACGGCAGCAGATGCACCAGCAGCGGAACACACACGTCAGCTATGCACAGGCCTGTGCGGTGTTGGGCGTACCCCGCAATGCCGATGAAGCGGCGATCAAACGGGCCTTCCGCCTGGCAGCCTTACGCGACCATCCGGATGTGAACCAGGATGCGGACGCCGCCGAACGCTTCCGCTTGCTTCATCTGGCCTATCGCATCGCACTGGCCGGTGCATCATTGCCGCCACCGCCCGCACCTGTGCCGCCTCCACGCTCCTCCGCAGCACCAGCGCAACGGATGCCGCGCGAACGTCTGGTACCCACGTGGGCCTTCGTCGGCCTCCACCTCACCGGTCTTGTGTTCGGCCTTTCGCTGACCTTGTCCATCCTGTTCGCGATCGGAGCCGGGCAGCTCGAGCGCATGGGGATCTTCTTGATCATCCCAGGCCTCGTGGTGCTGCCCGACAGTTGGTCGGGACTCTATCCGTTCCTCAGGGATCACTGGAACCGCCGGATCATGCACAGGAATGCCAAGCCCGTGAACCACGGATAGCATGAACGCGAACGGCGGACCCGAGGGTCCGCCGTTCAGTCGCTTGTTGTTCAGCCCGCGATCACACGCGCACCAACCAACCGAACTTGTCCGCTTCCTTGCCACGGCGGATGCCATCCAGCACCGTGCCGATACGCTCGGATATGCGTCGCTCGCTGATCTCTGCCAGTTCGAACACTTCATCACCATGGGCGATGGAAGCGATGTGGGCAATGGTGGCCGCCGTTCCGGCGCCGAAGGCCGAGATCAGCTTACCAGCGCGGGCCGCTTCCACGATCTCTTCCACCGACACCTTGCGTTCCTCCACTTCAAAGCCTTCATCCTTGGCGATGCGGATGATGCTATCGCGCGTAACGCCCCGCAGGATCGTGCCATCCAGCGCGGGCGTGATGAGCTTGCCGTCCACGTTGAAGAAGACGTTCATCGTACCGCTCTCCTCGATGTACTGGTGGGTGAGGCCATCGGTCCAGATCAACTGGTGGTAACCGGCATCCTGCCCCATCTTCGCCGGATAAAGGCCGCCAGCATAATTGCCGCCGCACTTCGCTTCACCGGTACCTCCCGGGAAGGCCCGGCTGTAGGTGGTCTCGATCTTCACACGCACAGGCTCCGAGTAGTAGCCGCGAACCGGGCAGGTGAAGATGATGAAGCGGTAGGTGTCGCTGGGCTTCACCCCGATGTATTCATCACTGGCGAACATGAACGGCCGGATGTACAGGGCCGCTCCATCGCCGTCCGGTATCCACGCACGATCCACATCCACCAAAGTGGTGAGCGCTTCCAGGAAGAGGTCTTCCGGAATGGTGGGCATGCACATCCGGTGGGCGCTGCGGTTCATCCGCGCGATGTTGTCCTTCGGTCGGAAGAGGCTCACACCGCCATCCTCGGTGCGATAGGCCTTAAGGCCCTCGAAGATGGTCTGGCTGTAGTGCAACACCAACGCCGCAGGGCTCATGCGCATGTCAGCGAAGGGTGTGATGCGCGGCTTCTGCCAGGCACCGTCCACATAGTCCATCACGAACATGTGATCGCTGAACACCCGTCCGAACTTGATGTTGTCCAGGTCGGTGGAAGGAAGTCGGGAGGCGTCGGTGCGCTGTATCGCTATCTTTTGCCCGGTCGTGATCATCGCGGTCGGTCGCTTTTCGGGGTTGGGGACAAAGGTAACCCGAACCCTCGGGGTACCGGCCGAAGGTAAGGTCCCGCCCGCGGAACCCCACAGCGCAGCATCCTGGCCTTCCATGCCCACCGAACTCCATACCGTCCTTCAACGCTATTGGGGCTACACAAGTTTTCGCCCCACCCAGGAGGATATCATGCGGAAGGCCATGCGGGGAGAAGATGTACTGGCCCTGCTGCCCACCGGTGGCGGCAAAAGCCTCTGTTTCCAAGTGCCCGCGCTGGCCATGGAGCGGCTTTGCCTGGTGGTTTCGCCGCTCATTTCATTGATGAAGGACCAGGTGCAACGGCTCCGAAGCATGGGGATCGAAGCCCGGTCGGTCAGCGCGGACATGCGGCGAGAGGAGATCGACAATGTGTTGGAACGTGCGGCGAGCGGCAAGCTGGCCTTCCTCTATGTGAGTCCTGAGCGCCTCAGTTCAGACCTGTTCCTGGCCCGGCTCGACCGCATGCGCATCGGGCTCATCGCCGTGGACGAAGCGCATTGCATCTCACAGTGGGGACACGATTTCCGCCCGGCCTACCGAAGGATCAAAGAGCTGCGCGCGCGTCTGCCAGGGGTGCCCGTGATCGCGCTCACGGCGAGCGCCACTCCAGCGGTGGCGGACGACATCATGCAGGAGCTGGCGTTCACCGCACCCAACATGGTACGCGGCTCGTTCGCCCGGCCCGAGCTGGTGCTTTGGGTGAGCCATGGCGAGGACAGGATGGGGCGTCTCTTGCGTGTGATGCACCATGTCCCGGGCACGAGCATCGTCTATGTCCGCGACCGCCGGCAGACCGTCCGCATCGCCCAGTTCCTGGACGCGCATGGCATTCGTGCACACGCCTATCACGCCGGCATGGACCATGCGCTGCGCGACCGCATCCAGCAGCAATGGGGTGACGGTACCATCCGCGTGGCGGTGGCCACCAACGCGTTCGGGATGGGCATCGACAAGGCGGATGTGCGCAGTGTGGTACACCTGGAGCCCCCGCCGGACCTGGAGAGTTACTACCAGGAAGCGGGCCGGGCAGGTCGTGACGGGCAGCGGGCACAGGCCTTCCTGTTGTTATCACCCGGCTATGAGGACCGTGCGCGTGAGAAGGTGCGGCAGGGATTCCCGGAACTGGCTGAAGTCCGTCGCTGCTATCAGGCCTTTGCGGACCTGCACCGCATCGCCATCGGCTCTGGACGCGGGGAGAGCTATCCGCTGGACATGACCACGCTGGCGCGCAACGCAGGCATCTCGCCCAGCACGGCCTATCACGCACTGAAGGCTTTGGAGCTCGACGGTCGGATCGCCTTGTCCGAAGGTGTACACACCCCATCGCGTGTGCTGTTCATTGCAGGCAACAGCGCCATCTACCAACACCGTGTGAACCATGAACGCGATGGACAATTGCTCGAAGCATTGTTGCGTCAGCATGGAGGCTTGTTCGAAGAGCCGGTATCCATTGATGAGGAGCGCACCGCACGGATGCTGAAGCGGCCCGTGGCCGACGTGCGCAAGGATCTTCATCGGCTGGAACAACTTGGGCTGCTCATCTACCGGGAGCGAAGCAACGCGCCCTTGTTGACCTTGCTGCTCCCGCGGAGTGATGCGATGCAGCTCCGGCTGGACCCGACGGCGTTGGACCAGCGCAAGCAACGTGCCACGGACCGGTGTGAGGCCATGCTCCGCTATTGCACAGATACCGGCTGCCGCTCCGTTCACATCATGGCACATTTCGGCGCGCCGGGCGGTGAACCGTGCGGCGTTTGTGACCGCTGCAGCTTCAAGCCCGATGTACCCATGTACGCTTCAGGGAACAGCTCGCCGGGATCGCTGCTCGAACCATTGCCGTCCGATCTTCGCTGGCGGTTGGATGAAGCCTCCGAGTTCGAGGCCTAGCAGGGACAACGTTCCAGCAAGGCGTCCCGCTCCTGTCTTTCGCGCGTAGCACAGCTCATTGGGAAGGCTGCTTGGTCCTGTGTTCCATAAACCTTGCCCAACTTGCGCCCGCTATGACCTCCGCCCCTCCCGCTGCACACGCTCCTCGTATCGTATTCCTCGGCACACCTCGCTTCGCCGTTGGCACGTTGAACGCGTTGGTGACGGCCGGCCTGAACGTGGTGGCCGTGGTCACTGCCCCGGATCGGCCGGCGGGACGTGGGTTGGCATTGCGCTGCTCGGAGGTGAAGGAACGTGCCTTGGAACTGGGGCTCCCGATCCTGCAACCCGAGAAGTTGAAGGACCCCGACTTCCTGCGTGAGCTCGCCGACCTTCGCGCCGATGTGCAGGTGGTGGTGGCGTTCCGCATGTTGCCGGAAGTGGTGTGGAACGCGCCGGCCTTGGGCACCATCAATCTGCATGCGTCGTTGCTGCCGGACTATCGGGGTGCGGCACCGATCAACTGGGCCATCATCAATGGTGAACGCACCAGCGGTGTCACCACCTTCCGGTTGCAACATGCCATCGATACCGGCGACATCCTATTGCAAGAACGAATGGACATCAGCCCGGATGAGACCGCTGGTGAACTGCACGACCGCATGATGGTCCTGGGCGCAGCGTTGATGGTGCGCACGTTGCAGGGGCTGTTCGCCGGAACACTACAGGCAAGGCCGCAAGAGGAAGCAGTACGAACCCATCATGCTCCGAAGCTGTCCACCGCCACTGGACTCATCGATCCGCTCCGCTCTGCTCAAGCGACCCATGACCTCATTCGCGGTCTATCGCCCTATCCTGGTACTTGGTGCCAATGGGTGATACCCGGCAAGGCCCCGAGCGTGCTCAAGGTGTTCCGCTCACGGCGCGCCACCATCACGGACCCTGCCGCGCCGGGCACTTTCCGCATCACACAGGATCGCTTGGAACTACGTTGCGCCGATGGCTGGCTGGAGCTGGTGGAGGTGCAGCCTGAGGGGCGCAAGCGCATGAACGCTGCCGATCTGGTCCGTGGCATGCAGGTACGGGAAGGCATCCTTGTATACAACGCCCCGCCTCCCCCCCCTGCCGAAGCACCTTGAAAAGTTGGCGGAGGGGCGTCTCCGCAAACCCTTGCTGGGGGCGGGATACAGGCGCACTTATGAACAAACCCCCTGATTTTTCAACATTCTCCGGCCATTACGCCGGAAACCCTTGACAGCACTGCATATGCGGATACATTTGCCTCCGAGTTCACAAACACTAACCAACTCAAACACTTACTCAAATGGGCTTGAACAAAGCTGAACTGATCGAGTCGATGGCCGCTGACGCCAAGATCTCCAAGGCTGATGCAAAGCGTGCGCTGGACGCTTTCGTGACCAGCACCACCAAGGCGCTGAAGAAGGGTGAGCGCGTGGCTCTCGTGGGCTTCGGCACCTTCTCCATCACCAAGCGCGCTGCCCGCAAAGGCCGCAACCCCCAGACCGGCAAAGAGATCAAGATCGCTGCCAAGAAGGTGGTGAAGGGTGCTGACCTGCAGAACAAGGTGAAGTAATTCACTTCATCGAAAGGGAAAGTCCTCCACCTCGGTGGGGGACTTTTTCTTTGTACCCCATCGCACACCATGGACGATCAACTCCTCTACGACAAGCTATCCGCTTTCGTCTCCGACAACAAACGGGCCCTGTTCGATCGCATCGCCCCCGAACGCACGCGCCATGTGACCGTGGTGCTGGAGGACATCTATCAGGCCCACAATGCCAGCGCTGTGGTACGTACAGCAGAACTGCTCGGGATCCAGGACATGCATATCATTGAGAACCGGAACAAGTACACGGTGAACCCCGAGGTCACCCTTGGATCGTCCAAGTGGGTGGACATGCACCGCTATCGGACCGCGGACAACAATACCCTGACGTGCATCCAACGTTTGAAGGCGGAAGGCAAGCAGATCGTGGTGACCTCGCCGCGTGCAGTGGATACCACGCCGGCCACCATCGCGCTGGACCGTCCGCTCGCGTTCTGCTTTGGTACCGAGCTGACCGGAGCGAGCGATGAGCTCCTCGCACATGCCGACCTCCACCTGCGCATCCCCATGTATGGATTCACGGAGAGCTACAACATCTCGGTCTCTGCAGCGATCGTGCTCTATACCGTGATGGAACGGCTTCGACAGAGCCCGATCGCGTGGCGTTTGAACGATGCCGAGCAGCTTGCGCTCAAACTGGATTGGGCGCGCAAAGTGGTACACAGTGCATCGCACCTGGAGGCACACTTCCGTAAAGAAGGCCACGACGACCGGTCCTGAACGATCGGACCTTGGTGATCACTATACAAGGTAGCACAGCCTGCTTGGGAGCAGCCTTTGCACGGTGCTGCATCAGCCATGTGGTGTGATGCTGTAAAGAATGATGCATGCGCATCGACGTTCTTCGGCGTGTCCTTCATCGGTTGGCAGACACGCATCGACACGGTCGAAAGCCAGCCACACATGCTCAGCCATCATGGATGTCTGGCGCGTGAGCGTGTTCGTCTAACAGCGTGTGTGCTGATACCCGGTCGTACGGAAGCAACTCGTTCATATGGTATGCACGACCACAGAAAAGAACGGCCTTGCTCATCGCTGTACACGGAATGATGGGCGGCGCATCTTGCTTCCATGTACGTATGCTTCAATAAGGATGTGCATCCCATGTCGAGCACTCATCGCGATGGACGACACCATGCTGCGCGGCAACCGGCACGCATACCATTCAACAGAACGACACACCGACCCATGGTCCATGTACAGTACCTGTTTAAGTGCGCTACAACACTACCAGACAAGATCTCGATCGGTTCATCACACGAAGCGCATTGATGCGTTGTGGACTTCGATCCTTGCTCTTGT
>JALOLX010000047.1 GCA_025455765.1 Flavobacteriales bacterium
AGCATCACCGCCCTGTTCGACGCCTTCAAAGCGGTGCCTCCCGAAGAGAAGCGCAGCCTCGGCCCGCTGATGAACAGCCTCAAGCAACTGGCACAGCAGCGCCTCGATGAGCTGCGCGCCACAGCTGATGAGGCCCCTACGCAGCGCGGTCCCGCGGTCGATCTCAGCGCACCGGCGCTCACCTCCACCACCGGCAGCCTGCACCCGCTTACGGTTGTGCGTCAGCGCATCGTGGACATCTTCACCCGCCTGGGCTACACGGTGAGCCAGGGCCCTGAAGTGGAGGATGATCGCCACAACTTCAGCGCCCTCAACTTCCCGCCCGACCATCCTGCGCGCGACATGCAGGACACCTTCTTCGTGCAAGGCGGTGAACTGGCCCTGCGCACCCACACCAGTAGCGTGCAGGTGCGTGTGATGGAGGCTGGCAGGCCGCCCTTCCGTACCATCAGTCCTGGTCGGGTGTACCGCAACGAGGCCATCAGCGCACGTGCCCATTGCATGTTCCACCAGGTGGAAGCGCTTTACGTGGACGAGCACGTCAGCTTCGCCGACCTCAAGGGCACGCTGGACCTCTTCACCAAAAGCTTGTTCGGGCCGGAGGTGAGCATTCGCATGCGCCCCAGCTATTTCCCCTTCACCGAGCCCAGCGCCGAGGTGGACATGAGCTGCACCGTGTGTGGAGGCAGCGGCTGCAGCCTGTGCAAGCAGAGCGGCTGGGTGGAGATCATGGGCTGTGGTATGGTGGATCCAGCGGTGCTGGCCAACTGCGGCATAGATCCTGAACGGTACAGCGGCTTTGCACTGGGCATGGGCATCGAACGCATCACCCAGCTCATCTACCGCGTACCCGATCTGCGGATGTATTGGGAGAACGACGTCCGTTTCCTCGACCAGTTCAAGGCGGCCCCATTCCGCGGCTAGCGGCCCATGGAGCGAGCGCTGCACAGCGGTGTTTGCGTGCTGGGCGGCGGTCCGGGGGGCAGCACTGCGGCCCTGCGGCTCAGCCAACTGGGCGTGCCCTGCATCCTGGTGGAGAAGGGCCGTTTCCCACGCGACAAGGTCTGTGGCGACGCCCTCAGCGGCAAGGTGATGCGCAGCCTGGAGCGGCTGGATCCAGCGCTTGCTGCCCAGGTGAAGGCCCACGGCCAAGGCATGCCCAGCTGGGGCGTCACCTTTGTAGCACCCAGTGGACGTGCATTAAGGGTCCCCTTCAGCCGACACACCGGCGAAGGAGAAGCGCCAGGCGTCATCCTACCACGGCTCCATTTCGATGACATCCTGTTCCAACGCGCCAAAGAGACGCCCGGGGTCACAGTGCTGGAAGGAGTGGCTGCCAAAGCCGTTGAGCGCACACCCACCGGATGGCACATCACCCTTGAACATGGCGATCGCACGTCGCCCAACGACGGTCCTACAAGCCTTACGGCGGATCTCATCCTCGACGCCAGCGGGGCCAACTCCAGCTTCGCGCGCCATGTGGCCGGCCTGCCGATGGAACCCCGCCACCACGCGGCAGGGGTGCGCGCCTACTACAGCGGTGTGCGCGACCTCGACCCCCAGGGCTTCATCGAACTGCACTTCCTCAAGGACCTGCTGCCCGGCTACCTGTGGATATTCCCCCTGCCGGATGGCCGCGCCAACGTGGGCTTGGGCCTGCGCAGCGATGTGGTGCGTAAGCGGCGCGCAGACCTCAAGGCCATGATGCGCGAGCTGTTGGCCACCCACCCTGCGTTCAAGGCGCGCTTCGCCAACGCCACACTGGAGGGGCCGGTGCAGGGCATGGGGCTGCCCTTGGCCAGCAAGCGGCATCCGCTCAGCGGCGACGGCTATCTGCTGATCGGCGATGCCGGCCACCTCATCGACCCCTTCACCGGCGAAGGCATCAGCCATGCCATGATCAGCGGCGTGCACGCGGCGGAAGTGGCGGCGGACATGCTGCAGCGCAGCAGCATCACGGCGAGCGCAGCCAAACAATACGATGCCCGTGTGTGGCGCCGCCTGGGCAAGGAGCTCGCCATCAGCACACGCTTGCAGCAGCTGGCACACCGGGCCTGGCTCTTCGACTTCGTGGTGGACCGGGCCAACAAGAACCCCGCGTTGGCCGACACCATCAGCAGCATGTTCACCGACCTCGACCTGCGGGAACGGCTGAAGAAGCCCGGGTTCTACATGGACCTGGTGCTGGGCCGGAAGCTCAAGGCTTGATGAAGCGGACCACGGAGCGCTGTTCTGCGCTACGGGCTTCAAGCACATACTGCCCTGAACGAAGCGCGTTCGTAGGCAAGGTGGTTCGCGTGGTGCCTGCCGCCACAGCGCGCGTTCCTTCCAACACTGAACGCCCCATCGCATCCACGACGCGCAGCTGGACGGTGCCTGGTCCACGCAAGGCCAGGTCCAATACCAATTGATCACCCACCGGGACACCGATCAGCCGGGCCAATGCCGTTCCTGCTGCAGGCAACTCCACCACGCGCACCTTGGCCCTGTCCTCGGCACTCAATCCGCTGATGTCCAACGTGCCGCCATCCAAGGTCACCACCAGCTGCATGCGCCCTCCGATGCTGAATGCATTGTGCAGCTTGGCGCCCGGGGCGAAGCGTAGCGTTGCTCCTCGACCCAAGGTCACCTGCATGTCCTGGGGTTCTGTAGCCCCCGGGGATTCCTTCATGATGAGCATGCCATGCATGTCGAAGATGCCGCCTGGCGCAATGTCCAGGTTGGCTTCACTGCTCATCAACAGCATGCCCCGTCCGTTCCAACCATACTGGAAGGTGCTACCGGGAGCCACGCGCAAGGTGCTTCCCTTCTGGAATTGGAAACACGCCTGCCGCGAAGCCAGGTCCACATGCCCAGATCGATACTCGAAGGTCGACCCACCCGGCCAAAGCACCTCTACGAACTCCCATCCCATGCAGAGGTCAGCGCCCTGGTTGATCACCGTGAGCGGATGGCGCAGCGTATCGCTGCCCTGCACCAATGCACCGCGCAATTGGGTGTAAGGCTGGAAATTGAAGCCCGAATAGTCGCCCAGGGTGACCGTGATCGGCGTGGGCTCAGGTACGTTCGGTTCGGGGGCGAAGTCGAGATACCCCATGTTCGTGGGGCTCGGGTATGAGGCTCCCGGGTGCATCACCAGGTAGTTCAGCCAGGAGAACGACCAGAATTCAAAGCTGAACGGTCCTGTGCGGTAGTCGGGAAGCACATCCTCGGTCAGCCGGACCAAGGAACCGTCCTGGTCCATGTTCTGCACTTCGGACGAGAACGGTTGGATGTATTGCCCTGGCTGAGACTCGGCCAGTTTCATGCTCACGATGAACTCGCGCAGCTCGTTCTGTTCGAACTTCTCCGTAGGCACACAGAGCGTGAACGGATAGGGGCCGAATTCCTGATCATCGTACGCGGCATCGTACCAGCGGAGGTCCGTACCCACACCATCTTCGGAAGGAATGCGTACCGCCGCGAAAACCCCGGTGCACGGGCCTCCCGGGCAAGGGCTGGTGTCAAAGCCGAACGGTGAATACGTTTCGAAGCCGAGGCCGTATTGGTTGTTGGAACTCAGCGGCAACACGTTGTTATCGTCGTAGCGCGCGCGCAGGAACACCGGCCTGCCGGGTGCGATCTGATCGACCAGGATGCTGGGATACGGATAGGTGCCCAGCAACCGCCAGAGGTCGAAGCAGCGCGTGGTATCGCGTGGGCCGTACCAGGCGTCATCGGTGGTCTGGTAGGCCTCCCAGCCTTGGTAACCACGGATCAGGATGCTGGTATCCTGGGGACACGGCATGGTGAGGGTGTCCGCGGGGTTGAAGCTTGGGAGCTGCACCTGTGCGGACGAACCGTATGCAAGCAAGAGCGCAAATACCGTGTACCGTCGATCCATGGGCGCAGTGTTGATGGTCAGACGTCGGCGGGGGCCGTTCCGCTGCCCAGACCCGAAGATACACCGGTACACCTAGCCCTACGCCGGACTCAACTTCAGCATGTTGGACATGCCTTGTTCAGCAATGGGCATGCTGGCCACGTTCACCACCAGATCGCCTTTGTCCACGAACTTCTTGCTGCGCAGGATGTGCTTGATGTCCGCGATGGTATGGTCGGTGCTCACGGTCTTGTCGTAGTACTCCGCGCGCACGCCCCATACCAGGTTCAACATGTTCAGGATGCGTTTGTTGCTGGTGAAGGCGAAGATGTGCGCCTTGGGCCGCATGCTGCTGATCTTGAACGCTGTGTAGCCACTGTGCGTCATGGTCACGATGGCCTTGATGTCGATGGCGGCGGCCATGCGCACGCTCGCCATGCAGATGGCATCGGTCACCATGCGGTCGTTGTCCTCCAGACCGGGCTGTTCCACATTGAACATCGCTTCGCTGGTCTCCATTTCGAGCAGGATGCGGTTCATGGCCTTCACCACTTCCACGGGGAACTTGCCCACGCTGGTCTCGGCGCTGAGCATCACCGCATCGGCATGGTCCAGCACGGCGTTGGCCACGTCGTTCACCTCGGCACGGGTGGGCGTGATGTTGGTGATCATGCTCTCCATCATCTGCGTGGCCACGATCACTGGGCGGTGCTGTACCAGACAGCGGCGGATGATGTCCTTCTGCACCAACGGCACCTTCTCCATGGGGATCTCCACGCCCAGGTCGCCGCGGGCCACCATCAGCGCATCGCTCTCGCGGATGATCTCATCGATCTCCTGCAGGGCCTCCGGCTTTTCGATCTTGGCCACCACACGGGCGTGCTTTTCGCGCGAATTGATGATGCCCTTCAGTTCAATGATGTCGCGGGCGCTGCGCACGAAGCTCAGGCCCACCCAATCCACCTCGTGGTCCAGCGCGAAGTCGAGGTCCTGCTTGTCCTTCTCCGTCAGGCAGGGCAGGCTGATCTTGGTGTTGGGCAGGTTCAGGCCCTTGTTGGCGCTGAGCATGCCGCCGTGGATCACCCGGGTGGTCACATTGGTATGCCCATCGGTGGCCACCACTTCCAGGCGCAGCTTGCCATCATCGAGCAGCACCAGTTCGCCCTTCTTCACATCCTTGGGGAACTGCACGTAGCTGGTGCTCACCAGTCCAGGGCGGCCTTTCACAGGCTCCACGGTGATCACCAGTTCAGAGCCGTCCACCAGCTCGATGGGGCCGTCCTGCATTTCGCCCACGCGCATCTTGGGGCCCTGCAGATCGGCGAGGATGGCCGTGTGCATGCCCAGGTCGGCGCTCACCTGGCGGATGTTGCGGATCAGCTCGGTGTAGAAGGCGTAGTTGCCGTGGCTGAAGTTGAGGCGGCACACGTCCATGCCGCCCAGCATCATTTGGCGGAGCACGTCGGGCGATGCGGAGGCCGGGCCGATGGTGGCCACGATCTTGGTCTTCGGGTCGATCATAGGGGGTGCTTAGAGCAGCAGTTTATAGCCCTCCTTCAAGTGGTCGTAGGGCAGCAGGAATGCAGTGAGGATGTGATCGGTGGCGCGCAGGCGGTCCAGCAGATCGGGATGTTGCTGAGCGAGCTCGCGGTCCACCACCAGGAAGTAATCGGTCTGGCGCTGTTCCTTCAACAGGCAGCCATCCGCGCTGTGGTTGTTCACCAGGGTGTAGCGGCCGGTGTTGTCCTCTGCCTCATGGTCGTACACCATGTAGGTGAGGGTGCGGCCGGCCACTTCTTCGGTCAAGGGCGTGCGCCGCCGGGTAAGGGCCAGATCGAGGCTGCGATTGATGGCCCAGCACAGGCGGTGGTCCTTCACATGGCTGCTGATGCCAACGACCACCACTTCGGGGTCGGGTTGCAGATCGAGCTTGTACTTGGCCATGAGGAGTGGCCCAAAGGTAGTCCACGGGGCATCGCTGCGGTGGCTGACCTGCACACCCGCAGGCATCAGGCTTCCGGGGCTTGGCGGGGGCGGCGCCGAGCGGGACGGCGAGGGGTGCCACCATCCGCTTGGGGCGCGGCATCGGGGGGTGTACTGCGCCGCGAACGCATGCTGCGGAAGGCGCTCTGGGCGGCCTCTTGCTCCGCCGTCTTTTTGCTCACCCCGCGACCGGTGCCGCGCAGGTCACCACCGATGAGCACCTCGGCCACGTAGGTCTTTCCGCGCGGGCCACCATGCTCCTCCTTCACCACGAACTCCACCTTCTTGCGGCGCTTCTGCCCCCACTCCAGCAGGCGGCTCTTGCCATCCTTGTCCTCCTTCTCGATCTCCTTGAGGTCGAAGTGCTGGTGGATGAGCTTCACCACCACCTTGCGGGTGCGCTCGAAGCCCTTGTCCAGGAAGAGCGCGCCGATCAACGCTTCCAGCGCGTTGCCGGGCACGGAGCTCTCGTGGCTGCGCGCCAGGTTGCTCTCCAACACGCGTTCGATCTGGATGTGCTTGGCGAGGGTGTTCAGCTGGCTGCGGCTCACGAGCTTGCTGCGCATGCGGGTGAGGAAGCCTTCGCCCTTGTCCGGATAGGTGTTGAAGAGCAGCCCGCCGATGATGGCGTCGAGCACCGCATCGCCCAGGAACTCCAGCCGTTCGTTGTCCGGCAGATCGGGGCGGTCATCGGCCACCGCGCTCACGTGGCGCAAGGCTTGGCGGTAAAGGGGCAGATCGCCCGGGGTGATGCCCAAGGTCTGTCGGCACCATGCCCGCACCCGGCGTTCCTCGGGGTTGCGCGCTCGGCTGAAGAGACCGCGTAACAAGGGGCTCAGCTGTACTTGCGGAAGATCACCGACGTGTTGTGCCCACCGAAGCCGAACGTGTTGCTCAGCGCAGCGTTCACCGTGCGCTTCTGGGCCACGTTGAAGGTGAAGTTCAGCTTCGGATCGATCTCGGGATCGTCCGTGAAATGATTGATCGTGGGCGGCACGATGTCCGTATGCACGGCCATGATGGCGGCCACCCCTTCCACCGCACCGGCGCCGCCCAGCAGGTGACCCGTCATGCTCTTGGTGGCGCTGATGTTCAGCTTGTAGGCATGCTCGCCGAAGAGGCGCTGGATGGCCTTCACTTCCTGCGGGTCGCCAATGGGGGTGCTGGTCCCGTGCGTATTGATGTAGTCGATGTCCGTGGGTTGGAGGCCGGCATCGCGCAAGGCGTGTTTCATGCACAGCTCCGCACCGAGGCCATCGGGGTGTGGCGCGGTGATGTGGTACGCATCGCTGCTCATCCCCCCACCGATCACCTCAGCATAGATCTTGGCGCCCCGTGCCAGGGCGTGCTCCAGGTCCTCCAGGATGATGGCCGCCCCGCCTTCGCCCAGCACGAATCCATCGCGGTCCTTGTCGTAGGGGCGCGATGCCGTGGCCGGATCGTCGTTGCGGGTGCTCATGGCGTGCAGCGCGTTGAAGCCGCCCACCCCCGCCTCATAGATCGCCGCCTCACTGCCACCCGTCACCACGGCCACACAGGTGCCCAGGCGGATGTAGTTGAAGGCATCGATCATGGCGTTGTTGCTGCTGGCGCAGGCGCTGGCCGTCACGTAGCTGGGCCCGTGCAGCACATGGCGCATGCTGATGAGGCCCGCCGCGCTGTCGGCGATCATCTTCGGAATGAAGAAGGGGTTGAAGCGCGGCGTACCATCGCCCCGCCCGAAGCCCACACACTCGTCCTGGAAGGTCTTGAGCCCGCCGATGCCACTGCCCCAGATCACCCCGATGCGCTCCCGGTCCACCTTCTCCAGGTCCAGGCCGGAGTCCTTGATCGCCTCATCGGCGCAGACCACAGCGAACTGGGTGTAGGGATCCATCTTCCGCGCTTCCTTGCGGTCGATGTAGTCCTCCGGGTTGAACCCCTTCACCTCACAGGCGAACTGTGTCTTGAACTTCGACGCGTCGAAGCGGGTGATGGGCGCGGCGCCGCTGCGGCCGCTCACCAGACCCTCCCAGTACGCTTGGAGCGTGTTGCCGAGGGGGGTGAGCGCACCCAGTCCAGTTACGACGACGCGTCTGAGCTGCATGCGTGGGGACCCTTCACAGGGCCGGGTTCACTTCGCGTTCTTCTCCACGTACTCCACAGCCTGACCCACGGTCTGGATCTTTTCGGCCTGGTCGTCCGGGATGGCGATGTTGAATTCCTTCTCGAACTCCATGATGAGTTCGACGGTATCGAGGCTGTCAGCGCCAAGGTCGTTCGTGAAGCTCGCCTCGTGCGTTACCTCGGCTTGGTCCACCCCGAGCTTGTCCACGATGATGGCGATGACCCTTGACTTGATGTCCGACATGTCAGTTCGTTGTTGGTTGAACAGGGTGCAAAGGAAAGACATTTTCCACTTGTGCAAGCCCCCCCTTACAGGAAGGGTGCCCACACCGCGGTGAGCGGCTTCCTCCACCGGGGTACCGCAGGGCGTTCTGAGGCGGGCGTTCACCGCAGGTCAGGTCTAGAAGCCATCTCAAAATGATCCTTCGGGCTGTGCCGGGGCCTTTTTCGGGCATCCGTCGTTGCTCAACCCTTACAGAGCGTCCAGCTATGCGCGGGTTTCGGGGCTCCCGGCCGCACAAGGCATGGGGTCAGGACCGGACGGTGCCACCCGGCGAAAGGCCGAGGTGCTGGTCCCATGGCCGGAAGATCGCACCTTCGCAGCGTGAAGCGCATCGCCATCCTTGCCAGTGGATCAGGGTCCAACGCCCAACGCCTGATCGAGCACTTCGCCGGCTCGGCCGGGGCGCAGGTGGTGTTGGTGGGCTGCGATCAGCCTGCCGCCGGTGTATTGCAGCGCGCCTGGGACCTGGGCGTACCCAGCTACCTCTTCAACGCCGCAGACCTCCGCAATGGCACCGTACAACGCGAGCTCCAGGCGCTGCGCATTGACCTGGTGGTGCTGGCAGGCTTTCTCCGGTTGATCCCGGCAGACCTGGTGAACGCCTTCCCGGAGCGCATCGTCAATATCCATCCGGCCCTGTTGCCCAAGTTCGGCGGCAAGGGCATGTACGGCCACAACGTACACCATGCGGTGATCGCGGCCGGTGAGCAGGAAAGCGGCATCACCATCCATTACGTGAACGAACGGTATGACGAGGGCGAGCACCTTTTCCAGGCCACCTGCCCCGTGCTACCCGGTGATACCCCGGACACCCTGGCCGCACGTATCCACGCCTTGGAGCACGCGCATTATCCCGCCGTTGTGGAGAAGCTTGTGCGCGCACTCCCACCCACCCCCTGATCGCCTTGCCCATGCACATCGACCCCGCCCAGATCGGCAAGGCCTTCCTCGTGCTCTTCGCGGTGATCGACATCGTGGGCAGCATCCCTGTGATCCTGGATGTACGCAAGAAGGCGGGCAAGATCTACCCCTTGCGCGCCACCTTGGTGAGCATGGCCATCATGGTCACCTTCCTGTTCGTGGGCGAACGCATCCTTGGCATCTTCGGCATCGATGTGCGGTCCTTCGCCGTGGCCGGCTCGCTCATCCTGTTCTTCATCGCCCTGGAGATGATCCTGGGGGTGCGTTCAAGGACGATGGCCATGCGCCCGAAACCCCCGGACTGCCCAGCGATGATGTGAAGGTGTACAGCATTGTGCCCCTGGCCTTCCCGGTCATTGCTGGGGCGGGAACCATCACCACCATCCTGTCGCTGCGCGCGGAGTACGAGCGGATCAACATCCTCTTCGCCATCCTGCTCAATATGGGTGTGGTGGTGCTGGTGCTGCTGCTCACCAACCGCATCGAGCGGTTGCTGGGCCGGGTGGGCCTCATCGTGCTGCGCAAGGCCTTCGGTGTCATTCTGCTCGCCATCAGCGTGAAGCTCTTCGCGGGCAACATCACCTACCTCTTCCCCCATCCATGAGCGTTACCATCTACACCGACGGTGCGGCCAGCGGCAATCCAGGCCCGGGAGGCTATGGCGTGGTGATGGAGAGCGGCAAGCACCGCAAGGAGCTGTGGGAGGGCTTCCGCAACACCACCAACAACCGCATGGAACTGCTCGCCGTGATCGTGGGCCTGGAAACGCTCAAGTTCCCCGGCACCGAGGTCACCGTGGTGAGCGACAGCAAGTACGTGGTGGATGCCGTGGAGAAGGGCTGGGTGTTCCAGTGGGAGCGCAAGGGCTTTGCCAAGAAGAAGAACCCCGACCTGTGGAAGCGTTTCCTGGTGGTGTACCGCAAGCACAAGGTGCGCTTCCATTGGGTGCGCGGGCACAACGGCCATCCCCAGAACGAACTGTGCGATCAACTCGCTGTGGCGGCCTCCAAGCAGGCCGTGTTGCAGGTGGATGTGGCATACGAGAGTGGCGAGGCGGGCCTGTTCGAGGAATAATTCCTGATCCTCAGCAAATCGATACACCCACACACTTTTATATCGAGGTGATCATAAAGGTTCAAGGCTATCAGAAAATGATCATAAAGGTTCAAGGCTATCAGAAAAATATTGACAATGCTAAGCAGAATCAATTCAGCTGCGTAATATATATTGTAGTTTCAGTAAGGCGATTGCCAAATCAACTTCTCCACTAACCGACGTCTATCCGTAAGTACTTGCACTAAATACAATCCATTAGCCAAGCCGCTCATAGGCAGCTTTATAGTACTTGTTTCGGACAACACTTCATGTCCATTTGGTTGAATCAGCCTAACAGATCGCAGAATCTCATTATCGTTCAACTGCACTGTGATCCCAAGTTCATCTATAGACAATGCAGACCTGCTCGGACTCAGTTGAGGCAATCCAACGTTCAGTCGATTCATATATAGCTTCCTGGCACCATATGAAAATGTGTTCCAGTATCTGGTTTCTGCGTATATTACGTTTTCAAAAGCCCAAATATTGGAGACCAACGAATCGTTCGACATCCACGATTCCCATGTCAGTCCGCCATCCATTGTGGAATGTACCTCGCCTTCATTACTCCCAACCCAAGCTTTGTCCATATTTATCAGTGCTATACAAAGCAGCCTTGGTGCGCCCGGTACTTCATGCATGTTCCACGTATTGCCTGTGTCAGAAGTGCGCGCCACCCAACCACCAGCACCAATAAGCCATAAGGTCCCATCGCTTGACCAGGCTGGTCTGTCGAACAGGTGTTCCGTGTCAACAAGTATTACAGACCAATCCACCCCGCCATTTTCAGTTAAGAGAACAATTGACGTATCGCCTCCTGTACGGCTGACCAAGGCCCCCTCCTCTGCATTCAAAAACGACAGGTGAACATCTCCTGCTATCGTATCTAATATCTGCGAACCACTGGGAAAAACCTTCGTTATCCTTGTGCCTGTTAAACTCCATACTGGAATGATGCAAGCAGTATCTGAAAGAGGAGCTATTTCAGAAAAATATCCTTGATATGCATTCACAAATCCAAACTGTGATTCAGTCGCTTCTCCATTGCTGAGTTTGACTGATCGGAGTCTGTAAAATCCACTAGCATTATGTCGAAAGAAAACAACATCGGTGCCATAGGAACCAAGAACATCCACGATCCCACCCGTGGCATAGATCGGCCCTGAGTCTTGCCAATCATTTGTCGTATGGTGTAACCGTGCGGTCGAACCACTGCTCGGCGAAAGGTATGTGTTCATACTCCAATAGCCCTGCCCATCCGCCACCATTACCCCTGTACCGCCAGAGGTCTCCCCAAAAGGAAGTGGCTGAAGTGAC
The DNA here is from genome assembly GCA_025455765.1 of Flavobacteriales bacterium. Classification (GTDB taxonomy): domain Bacteria; phylum Bacteroidota; class Bacteroidia; order Flavobacteriales_F; family PHOS-HE28; genus PHOS-HE28. The sequence goes on from JALOLX010000047.1 coordinate 11,568, forward strand.
AAAGGCACCTGTGTCCATTGCCCTGAGAGCAAGGAGACCTGCCACATGGCAACTAAGATCGTTACGAACCTCATGCTCAAATATAGCGGAATTCCGTTCGAGTTTGGCTCCAATTGCAGATGACTTCAATACCTTCGGCCCTTGCATGGCCAAACTCTTCGCCACCGTCAATACCAGCGCCGAGCAGGTGCTGGAGCGCCGCACCCCCAACGCCCCTTGGACCTTCGCCGGTGAAGGGCCATTGGACCTGGTGCGCAGCGGACCCAGCAGTTTCAACCTGGTGCGCAACGGGCGCAGCCACCGCGTGCTGGTGCTCAAGGAGGACCGCGAGAACGGCACGGTGCGCATGCGCATCGGCGGGCGCACCTACACGGTGAAGTTGGAGGATGAGCAGAGCCGCCTGATGCGCAGCCTGGGCCTGGACAAGGCGGCGGTGAAGGTGAAGGAGATCAAGGCGCCCATGCCGGGACTGGTGCTCAACATCCTGGTCAAGCCCGGCGATGCCGTGAAAAAGAACGACCCCATCCTGGTGCTGGAAGCCATGAAGATGGAGAACGTGATCAAGGCGCCCGGTGATGCTGTGGTGAGCGCCATTGCTGCCGAAAAAGGCAAGGCCGTGGAGAAGGGGCAGCTGTTGGTAAGCTTCTGAACATCCTGCGCGTTGCCACAGGCAACGCGCAACATGGAGCACACCCTGTAGCCTGCGGCGACGACCACTGCTGGGTGAATGTTGGCGTACCTTCGTTCCATGGACCGCAAGCAATTCCTTTCCCGTTCCCTGAAGGCCTCCTTGGGCGCTTTGGTCGCCGCTCCTGCGCTGGCCCACTTGGGCGCCTGCGACACCGGTGCTACAGAGGCTACCGTCCAAGGCGACAGTTCCTCCTCTGCACCGCCCGCACCCTTGCAGCTCGCACAGATACCGCTTCCCTACGCCTTCGCAGCGCTGGAGCCGGTGATCGACACGGCCACC
>JALOLX010000355.1 GCA_025455765.1 Flavobacteriales bacterium
GAACCCGATACATCCAGGCTGCCTGCGGCGGAGGCCCAGTTGAACACGAAGCTGTCGGTGTTCGGCCCGATGCCCACCAGCGTGTCCGCGTCCAAGATCTCGTTGCTGCTCAGGTTGAAGACGCCACCGGGCGCATCGATCAACTCGATCGGGAAGACCGCCGTATCCAGGGCAAAGGGCCCTCCGCAGGTGGTGTTGATCGACGAGATGTCCATTCCCACGTTCACGAACGGCAGCCCTTAGGTATCGATCAGCAGGCCGAGCTTGTCGCCGAAGCCCGTGTTCAGCATGCCGATGGAGTAGTCGCCTCCGATGCCGCTCGGGTCGTCGTACACATCGGCCGGGCCCGTGATCAGGATGGTCTCCACGGTGCCTGTGTTCACGAACTCCCCGGAAGAGGCACCCAGGCCTGTGCCGGCCCACAGGTCGTTCACGGGATCAACACCAAAGTCCAACTGGCACCAATTGGCGATGGTCGGCGTGGCGATCGGTGTGATGAACTGGTTGCTGTAAACCACCACGTTCTGGGCGTGGATGGTGGCGTGCAGACCAAGGCAGCAGATCAGCGCGAGGGGAGCGTAACGAAGGACCATGGGGGCAGGGTTTGATGGCCTCAAAGGAACCGGTATGGCCCGCGCCGGTCAATCTAACTTTGGTTGACACGGGTGGCCTGGTGGCCTTGTCTACCGGTCGTTGCGAAGCGCGAGTTGGAGCGCGGTCATCGGCTTCATGCCTGGTACAAATTTCTCGAACAGGCGCACCACGTACTCACCATCGATCAGCTCGATGGGGTGCCGCCATCCCGGTTCGCTACCTTCTGTGCTTGTTGCTGGATGCGGCCGAGTGAGAGGATGAGCCCTATCTCAGCGTCTAGTCTACCAAGGCCGTCTGTTGCGTGGCTTGAAAGCAACCATCGAAGCGCAAGCGTACCGAAGCGCCAATCCTCACTGGACGCACTCGATGCGATCCGCATGCACGATCACCAGCTTGTGCGTGGCGGATGACTTGAGCACCTCTTCCCAGCACTTGCCGATCGCTTCATGGAAGCTGCGCATGCTCATGTTCCCCAAGCGGATATGGATCACGCGGGGCGGTGGCTCGCTCATCAGGATACGGCTGGAGAAGTCGCTATCCTTTGTGATGATCGTGAGGTTCTCCACCTTGGCGAATTCCCAGATCTGCTGGTCGTGGCGCGCTGGATCGATCTCGTGCTGGTGAATGTAATCTGCAGTGTTCCACTGGCTGAACCAGCGTGGCAAGTTCGCGTCGATGAGGTAAAGAGGCATCCTAAGCCGCGATATCCTTCACCGAGAAGCTGTTGCCCATGAGCGATAGCGCGAACTGCCTGCATGCTTCCAGGTCTTCCCGCTCCAGCATGGGGTACTGCTTCAGCACCTCATCCTCGGGTGTGCCGGCCATGAGGAACTCCAGCACGGTCTGGGCTGTGATACGCATGCCCCGGATCACGGGCTTGCCGTTGCAGATGCGGTCATCTACCGTGATGCGCTTGAGCAGTTCCTGGTTCGCCTTCATACCCCCAAAGGTAAGCGCTCCTCCCCGCCATGACCAGCCCCTCACTCCCCCCGCCTCCACACCACGAACGCCCCGCCCCCCGGCGCCAACGCCAACCGCAACGTGCGCGGCAATGCACCCACCGCATACCGCTCCGTGTGGTGCTCGTAGCGCTCCGGCGCCGTTTCCCAATGCGCGTCCGGCGCGTCGGTGATGCGGTCCTCCTGCCAGGTCGCGGCGGGGTCCACGAAGTCCAACGGTACCTCCACGGTGAAGGGCTGCTCGTTGGTGATCGCCCCCACGGCCCAGTCGCCGTTGGCCGAGCGACGCGCCACCACCACATGTTCCCCCACGGCAGCGGAGAGCACGCGCGTCTCCACCACGTCCGCGTCCCAGGCCCCGAAGAGCGGTAGCGCGGGGTGGCCGGTGTAATTCGTAAACACATCGGCGGCCATCTGCAGCGGGCTGTACAGCACCACCCACAGCGCCAGCTGATGCGCCACCGTGCTGTGTACGCGGCACACCATGCCCGGCTTCTCCTGTCCGTTCCACGGCACGTGCGCGCCGCGCTTCGCGTAGGTCACGTCCACGATGCCGGGTGTGTAGTCCATGGGGCCGGCCAGCCCGCGGGTGAAGGGCAGCGGCAGCAGCGCCGTGTGCCCCGGCGGGTTGCCGTCGCTCCACGCCTCCCACTCCTGGCCGCGCACGCCTTCGCCCGTCATCAGGTTGGGCCAGGTGCGGCACAGGCCCGTGGGCTTGATGCACTCGTGCACATCGAGCATGATGCCGTGCTGCGCGGCCAGCTCCGTCACGCGCTGGAAGTGGCGCACCATGTACTGCCCGAAGTGGTGCTCGCCGGCCGGACGCACCGCCCCGGCATAGCCCGTCTTCACCACGCGGATGCCCAGCGCCCGGCACCGCGCGAAGGCCTGCGCCATCACCGCCTCGTAGTGCGGCACGTCGCCGCCGGTCTCGTGGTGACCGATCAGCTCCACTTCGCGTACGCGCGCATGGGCCGCCACGCGCTCCAGGTCCAGGTCGGGC
>JALOLX010000048.1 GCA_025455765.1 Flavobacteriales bacterium
CGCCCTATGGGTGCTCTCCGCGCTCTTCACCTACGCCCTCGCGATCGCGTGGAGCGAGCCCTTGCCCGCCGTCTTCGCCACGGTCTCCATTGCCGTCGCCATGCAAGTGTGGGCCGCCTGGCGCACCTTCGTCCTGCTGCGTCGCATGCGCCCCATGGCCGGTCAGCAGTTCCCCCTGACCGCCAAGGTGCTCATCGGCACCGCCCTCGTGAGCATGGGGATCAAGGTGCTCGTACAGGCCTCAGTGGCGATCCCTTCCGTAGCGGTCATGGCCCTGACCATCCGCCATTTCGTGATGGGCTTCATCCACATGAACACGCTCGGCACCATGACCGCACTGCTTCTGGCCTATGCCATTGTTCATAGCTGGTGCGACCTGAGATCGGTGTGGGTCCGCGTGGGTATCGGCGCCCTGGTCTCAGGTATCGTGGCTTCTGAACTGCTCCTTTTCATACAAGGCACGTTCTTTTGGATCGGCTGGGGCATGATACCCGGCCACTACCTCCAGTTGGTCATCGCCTCCGCGCTCATGCCTTTGGGTGTGGCCGTGCTGCTTCTTGCGGGAATGGCGGACCGTGGCGCGACAGCCAGGGGCGTGGACCGTTGGTTCCGGTGATCTCGATGGATCTGGGTTCAGCGCGCTGCACCAGATCATAACTTCGTACCGATGTTCTCCAAAGCCTGCGAATATGCCATCCGCGCCACGCTGCGCATCGCCGAGCTCACCGCAGCGGACGAGCGTGCCACGGTAAAAGGGGTGGCGGCATCTATCGGAGCGCCTGAGGCCTTCACCGCCAAAGTGCTCCAACAACTGGTACGTGACGGGCACCTGGGCTCCATGAAAGGACCCGGTGGAGGGTTCGTGCTCACCGAGGCCCGGGCGAAGAGGCTGAAGCTGGCCGACATCGTGAAGAGCATCGACGGTGATGCAGTGTACACCAGATGTGCATTGGGCCTGTTGCGTTGCAGCGACAAGAGAGCCTGTCCGATCCACGATCAGTTCAAAGAAGTACGCGACAGGCTGCGCGGTCTGTTTGAAGGCACCAGCATATTCGATGTGTCCATGGGCCTGGGCCTCGAGGTGGGTGCCTTCCTGCTGAAGGGATAGGTGGCACCACTGCTTGTGAGGCCAGCTCATGCGCCGCGCGTGACGGCATTCCATGTGGCATAAGGTAATCCGATCGATCAGTTCCCGGGGACACGTTTTCCGAATGCCACCATCTGTGCATCCCACCGGTATTTTCGCCCCATGGAGCCCATTCCCCTGCCCGATACCCTGGCTGAACTCGTCAGAAAGCACTGTAGCCCCGAATCGAAGGCCCTGTTCAAGGAGAACTGCGAAACCCTTTCCATTGAGGTTGGTGTTGACATCTTCAAAGAGGGAGATCCTGCGGACCAGCTGTACATCGTGCGCAAGGGTAAGGCCAAGGTGTACGGGACCTTCGCAACCGGTTCTACACGCATCCTGCGCTTCGCGCGGGACGGCCAGGTGTTGGGCCACCGGGGTATCGGCGGGGACTTCACCTATACAGTGACCGCCACCGCACTCGTTCCCACCACCGTGGACCTCATCCCCATGCCGCTCTTTCTGAGCACGCTCAAAGCCGATCCTGCCTTCAGCTTCCACTTCATGCTCTTCTTCGCCGAGGAGCTGAGACGCAGCGAAGCTCAAAGCAAGGCCCTCATGAACAGGAGCGTGGAACAGCGCGTGGCCAACGCCCTGCTAGCCACACTACAGTGCTTTGGCTTTGACAAGAACGATAAGCATCTCTTGGCTTTCACCCCCTCCCGCCAGGACCTAGCCGACTACGCTGGCTCCACCTACGAGAGCACCATCCGAGCGCTGTCCGCCCTACAGAAGAAAAAGCTGATCAAGGCCGTGGGCAAGGAGATCCGGGTCCTGGACAGGAAGAAGTTGGCGATGTTGGTACGGGGTTAAGACCCGCATTCGTAGTCTAGTGGACCGGACCCAAGTGATCAAGGCCCGAACTACCTGTAATGGCACAGCCCCGCCGAAGCGGGGCTGCATCCTTATCACTGTACCTCTGCCCGGAAGGCAGGCTTGTTCAACGCTTCGGGCGCTCAGCGCACCAGCGTACGCGCCACATCGCTCCAGGGGCCCCTGCCCGTGGTGCCGAGGGCCCGTACCCGGAACCAATGCTCCTTCGCACTGGCGAGGCCGGTCACCACCTGCCTGATGCGGGTGGTCTCGGCAACCTGCTTCCATGCCTCGGCATCATCCGGTGAAATGGCATTGTGCTCAACCACATAGAGCGCGGCGCCACGTGTGGTGGCCCAATCCAATCGGGCCTCACCCACGTGCTCGCTGATACGGGCGCGCAACTTCAAGGGCGCCGGCAGTCCTTCCTGCGAGCGGCTGGTGTTACGTACAAAGAATCCTGCACCCAGCATCTTCTCGGCATCGTCACCAGCTTGGCTGATCACATCACCGGCCAGCGCATCGATCGCGACCTTCAGGTCGTGTTTGCGTTGCTCGCGCTTGGCTACTGCCGTACGGCCACCGTCGGCTGCTTCGGTGATGGCCTGTTGCAACGCTTCACGCTTTGCTGCGATCTCCGTAAGGCTTGGTGAAACAGTGGGGAAATGAGGATTGCCCTGCAATCGTTGTTCGATGAAGAGTGAACGGGCGACCAGTTGCACGGCGTTCAAGCGCGCAATGGCCTTTACGAGTTTGGTCATGACCAGATGGTCTTGTGGTGCCCCTGACAGGCAGGGATGCACCGGTTGTTTTTATCAAAGGGTCGATCGATCGGCGCTGCCCCAAAAGGTGCACCTGTGTGGCCCAAAAAGGGGCCCGAGCTCACACCGGCTTTCAATGCCTTGTAAGCGTGCGGCAACACCACGCACAGAGGTCGATCAGCTCAGTGCGAATGGTCCCAGGCCGTGGCGTAGCGGTGCCACCGGAGGGGTAAGGTTGCCGTCAATGCAACGCGAAAGGTGGCGGACGTGGGCTTAGCGGTCTGCGGCCGCTATCATCGGTCAAGGCGTACTGCCATGGCATCGCCCAGCACCTCTGTTGATCCGTGAGGCCCATCACCTTTCGGGCCACCATACGGAGCACAGCGAGCCTGCGCAGGGCATCGCGCTTGACCTTCTTGCTCACTACCAGGAATTCCAGCAGGGGATGCACCGGTCGTTGGAGCAACAGGTACTTCACGTAAAAGGCGCGATCGGCGGATACATCCACTTCGATATGCTCCAACACGAACAGCTCATCGAAGTCGGCCTCTTGAAAGATCTTGCGCTGAACTGGATCAGCCAAGCCCATCCTGCGCCAGTACCATTCGTTCAATTCGAAGCGCAACTTCACCACCATGTCGCGCAACGAACGCAGCGGGTTCAAGGATCGGAGCAATGAACCCAACGACATGCCCGCATAGTTGTCCGACAGGGCCTCGATGTCGCCCGGCATCACCGGCAAGTCGCACGGCATGGCGCTTATGTCGGCCGACATCATGCCGGTGTTGTCCACCATCCCGGCCATGTTGCCCGACATGGAGATCGAGTCACGCGTCTCAGGGATCAAGTCGCCCGACATTGCCCGCATGTTCCGGAACAGGACCGGCTTGTAGCCGAACATACGCCGCACCACGCCCGACATGGCGCCCAGGTCGGCCGCCTTTGTCAGGATGTATCGCAACGCGGGGTGCATGTTCCGTGTGTTTCGCGTTCGGAGGTACAAAGGATCGGTCACGCAGGAACGGTCGCGACAGTGGCCGCTGATCACTTACCAACAAGCCTTGGTGAATTGCAAGGATGTGTTCGCGGGAGAGGCTGAAGCCATTCGTGCTGCTAGCCCTTTCCCACTGCGGCCTCTACCAAGGTGATCTCCTCTTCTGTTAAACCGTAGAGCTGGTAAACGAGGGTGTTGATATCTCGCTCAGCATTTTCGTCACCATCATGCACAGAACTCACCAGCTGTTCCATCGTCGCCATTGCTTCAAGTGATGCAGTAGGTACTGGAGCTGCTTCAACATACTGGGTGAAGAATCGGTAGTAGCCACCGCGCATGACCGAACTGACAGTGGCACAATAGAACTCAAATGCAGTGGAGTTGAGGACCGCAAGGAGATAGCTATTGGCTCCTGGAATGAAGTAGCACGTGTTGCCACAATACGTCTCTCCTCGTGCCAATTGGAATGACGGCTTCGGTGCAATGTCCGGGTAAAGGATCTTGTCCCAAAGGAACTTCTCGTAGTAGTCACATGCTCGGAGTTCCCACCAATAGTCCCCTTGATCCGTTCGCTTTCGCGCCCGCTCCGCAAAAGGCGCCAAGTGTCTGAAGACCGCCGGATAGGCTTTCTCCATCACACTTAAGGCGGCATCCTCCGTCAACATGCTGCCGATCCGCTCGATAGTGCTTGCCTTGGGGAACAGGATCAAATACTTGTTGCTCACCGGCCGCTCATAGCGCTTGATGTCCTTGCCAGCCAGGAAGGGCTTGATCACTTCCGCGCTGCGCGGGTCCTCGGCAATGAGGCGCTCCCGTGTAGCCGCATCGATCACGAAGGTCTCGTTCAATCCGGTCTTGATCCCATAGAAGATCTTCCCGCCCACGTACTCTCCCAGCGTCTTCCCCGCAGCACGCAACTTGTCCAAGAGGGCCTGTTTTCGGGCATCCACCAAGGCCCAACCACCCTCGCTCAGGCTGGCAGGCTGCACCTTTACTTCGGCCGCACTGATCAGGTCATCCAGGCTTCGCTCACCCGGTAGTTCAGTGAGTGTGGCGGCCGGGAAGCCCTCGCCACCCGGGGCCTTCTCCACGTGCAATACACAAGGGTAGGTGGTGGCTTCCTCGAAAACGCGTAGATCGCCGAAGTCCGTGATACGCAGCACGGCAAGCCCGTTCAGGTGCACGCGCAGCGCCTTGCCATAGCCCGCTCGCATCCACTTGTTGGGTACAATGAAGGTGAACTGCCCATGGGGTCGCAGTAACAGTAGGCCCAGTTCAATGAAGTACGTAAAGAGATCGGCCGTTCCGGCGAAGGTGCTGTACTGTTCTTTCAGGTAGGGCTTGATATCCTTGAAGGCTTCCTGCCGGATGTACGGTGGATTCCCGATGACCACATCGAAGCCCGTGAAGCGTCCAGCATCATCCAGCACTTCAGGGAACTCGAAGCGCCACTCGAAGGCATTGGTGAAGAGCACGTTGTTCTTTAGGTCGTCCACCACCTGGCTCAGTTTGTTGATCCTGTCCTCCAGCTTGCGGCGATGTTCGTGCTGCGTGCGCGATAAGCGCGGCTTGCCTTCCGTGTCGAAGAGCTGCTCCTTCTCGTAGGCCAGGTAGTATTCGTTCTTGGCCTTGTTCAGGTCCCGCACGGCCTTGCTCTCCTGGCTGATTCCCACTTGGAAGTCGCCCTTAATGCTGTCGATGAGGCGCTCCATCTCGCGCTTCTGGGTCTTGTCCTCGGCATGGCGGTACTGCTCCACGGCCAGGCGGTAGCTGTCCATGTTCCATTTGCTCTTGCGCAGGGCGGGCGTGAGGTCAGCATCCAGGGTGAAGCGGTGGATGAGGCTGTTGCCGCACTTGATGTTGATGTCGATGTTGGGCAGCGTTTCCAGTTCCTGCGTGCCCGGTCGGTAGTAGGCGTGCTTCAGCAGTTCGATCCACAAGCGCAGCCGGCAGATCTTCACCGAGTTGGGGTTGATGTCGACCCCGAACAGGCATTGCTCAATGAGGGTCTGCTTTTCGTGGAAGAGCGTTTCCTGCAACTGTTGCCGCTCGCTTACGGCGCGCCCATCGGCAGCCACGCGGTACTCGAACAGGCTGCCCTCCTCCTCATCATACACCACCAGTTCATCGTTCTCCACGGCGATACGCTGGTGGCGCACCCGGTCGCCGTTGCGGTGGGAGAGAATACCGAGCTCGCTCTTGATGGCGATGAGCTCGTTGAGGGCGCTTACCAGGAAGTGGCCACTGCCCACGGCGGGGTCGCAGATGCGCAGGCCGTTGATAAGGGCGTTGGCTACGGCCCTGGCCTCACGGCCGCTTTCGATGCGGTCGCGTAGTTCGTCAAAGTCCGCACAGGGCTGTTTCCCTTGGTCCTCGAAGGCCTTGTTGAAACGCTGCAATACGGCCGGGCGCAAGGCTTCCCGGCACATGTACATGGTGATGAAACCCGGTGTAAAGAAGCTGCCATCCTTATAGCCGTTGATCTTCTCAAAGATCAGACCCAGCACGCTGGCGTTGATCAGCCGCTTGTTCTCCTCCTGCACCTCCTCCCCGCCTTCGCTGGTGAAGTCGTACGCATCCAGGAAGCGGAAGAGGTAGTCCAGCGCGGGCAAGGTGCCGGTAAGCCGGCGCGATCGATCGTCCTTCAGCACAGTGGCCTTGTGCAGCGGCAACGGGCGCTCATCTTCCAGGTTGCTCACGAACAGGGTGCGTTGCTCCAGTTCGGTGGGCTCGAAGAGCGAGCTGTTCAGGTAAGGAACGTTGCCGAAGCGCTCCGCCATTTCGGCGCTACGCTCCTGCGGCTTGCGGGCGAGTACTTGGAAGAAGAGGCTGTTCAGGTCGTCGTAGTTACGCACCCGGTTGCTGTGCAGGAAGGTATGCCCCTTGGCACCGCCGTGGTAGGTAACCACCTGCGCTTCCAGCAGTTTCAGGAAGAGCACACGGTTCACCCAGGTGATGCACAGTTCCAAAGCCACGTTGAACAACTGTTCCTCCCGCTTGTCGCCGTAAGTGTGCAGGCGTTCCACCCGCTCCAGCTTATCCAGGCTTTCCAATTGTGTGATCGCCCCTTCGAGCAGCGAGGCCGGATCGCGCCTGCCTGCTTCCTTGCGCCGGATCACCCACTTGTTCTTCTCCTTCACCTCCTCCAGGCCGATGAGATGCAGCAGTTCGGCATAGAAGGCCCGGTCCAGGCTGTTGCTGTCGTTGGCGAAGGGCAACTTCAGCAGGTGCTGCGGACTCAGTAATTTGTGCAGCGCGATCAGCGGGCCATCGTCCCTCTTGTCGGCATTGCGCAGGATACGCTCGTAGCTGCCCAGTGTGAAGTGGACCACAGGCAATTCAACATCCAACGCAGAGAAGAACGGTGCGGCGACCTCCTTGTAGAAGAAGTCGGTCTGGGTGCCCGCAAGCCGGCCCGCCTCGAATTCCTGGAAACGCTTTACCAGCGCCTTGTCCTGTGCAATGGGCTTCTCCCAAGTGGATGCATCGAAGATGTACCACTGGTGCAGGTCGGTAATGACCAGATGCTTGATCGCGATGTTCTGCGCAGCGATGCGCTCGCGCAGGTAGTAGAGAAGCAGTTCGTTCAGCGCCTTGCACCGCAGGTCGCCTTCCTTGGGCATCTCGGCCGCGTTTCCTGGCCGCTTGGTCTCAATGATCACCCCCACCGGGCTTTCTGCGTCCTTACCGGTATGGATCACCAGATCATTGCGGCCCTTGGTGTTGATGAAGTGTGCGGGGGCGAATCCGCTGTCCTTCAGAAAAGCGCTGACGAGGTTCTTGTGGTACTCCTCGCTCTCGCCGGGCTTCACATGGTCCAGCATGGCGATAAGCGCCGCCTTGAATGATTCGATGTCCTTGCGCTCCGGCTTCTGCTTGAGGAAAGCTTTGTTGAGGGCCTGGCGGGGACGGATCTTCAGATGGCGCATGCGCAGGAGGTGGAAGTGCAGGGTAGGCGGTATCAGCCTCCTGCGGCGGTGAAAATAGGACAGGCCACGATAGCGGGCACCGGCGCGTGCATCACTGAAGCGCAGTTCATTGCGACCTGTGCGGCGGACCTTACACAGATACCGAACCCAGAGGATCAGGTCAGCCCTCCAAGGCTCAACCAGCTTCCCGCATAGTTCAAGCCTCATAGGTGTGTTTGGTCATGGTTGCAGCAGCGCGTGCCTGGTCGCTGGAATTCCTGTCGATCGTCATGGAATGCGGATACTTCTGTCCGTTGATTTGTGGCCGCACCTGCACACATCCAACATGGGAACACTGACCCTATCCCCCGATCGTACCATCGGCTCCATTGTGGCCGATGACTACCGCAGCGCCGCAGTCTTCAATTTCCATGGCATCGACTTCTGTTGTAAGGGCGGGCGCTCCATTGCGGAGGTGTGCAAGGTCAAGGGCATCGATCTCGCGACCCTGGAGGTCGAGATTCGCCAGGCCACCGAGCGCGACAACGGCGCCACCGACGATATGAAGCACTGGCCCTTGGGCCGCCTGATCGAGCACATCGAACGTGTACACCACCGCTATGTGGAGAGCCGCACCACCACCCTGCTCCAGTTCCTGGACAAACTCTGCAAGGTGCACGGCGATCGCCACCCTGAGCTTAACGCCATCCAGCGCGAGTTCACCGAATGTGCCGGGGCGATGGCCGCACATATGAAGAAGGAGGAGCTCGTGCTCTTCCCCTTCAT
>JALOLX010000356.1 GCA_025455765.1 Flavobacteriales bacterium
CGGAGGGCATAGGCCATGAAGGGGATGGGGTCACCGATGCCACGTGCTGCCTGGTGTACCTGCCGCAGGTATTCCGGACGGCTGCGCAGGAAATGGACCCCGAGCAGGTGTGCCAACAGGTCATCGCCACCGGCTTGTAGGAGCAAGAGCTGTGACAGGGCGCCGGCCGTTCGGTGCTGGCCCACTTCCACCGGCGCGATCCAAGCCATATGCAGTTCGAAGAGCAGGCTCTTCAGCACGGCGTGGTGAAGGGCTTCATCGCCTGCGGGTGCGGTCAGTTCGGTCCCGTTCAACCAGTCGCACAGCTCTTCCATGAAGGGCGCGATGAGCTCGGCCGGTACCCCGTCCCCGCGCAGGTCATTGGCCAAGCGCCAGCGGCCGGCCTGGCCCTTCGGTTCGGCGCGGCGGGTCAGGCTGCGGTGGAGGTCCAGTACCTGCTCCGGGCGGGGGCCTTCACCCTGAACGGCAACCCGTTGCGGAAGCTGCTGTACCACCAGGAACGCATCGTCGACCTCGCTCAATAAGGCTGGCTCCACATCGCCCCCGAGCGCCTTGCCCTCGAGGTGGGCCCGCACGTGTTCCTGGGTGAGCGCATGGCCGTCCAACGCGAACCGTGCTGCGATGCCATCGGTGACCACCGCACGCTCCAACGCGCGCGCTTCAGTGCGGGGCACGGGGGCGTTCCGCAGCTGTCTGTGCAAGGCGATCACCTCGCCCAACAGGATCCAGAACGAGGCGGGTGCTGCCTTCAGGTCTGCCCGGAACCGTAACCAGGTATAGGTCTCTTCGTACGACCGCATCAGTGTCCAAAGGTCCGTCGTTCCAAAGCGCCCGTCATTCGGGCTATACGGGCATCTATCAACAGCTCCATGTCGGCTGAAATGTCCATCAACTTGGCAGTGCTTGTGTCAGCCAGCCTGTCCTGTCCGTTGTCCACGGCGATGACCGCTACGAAAAGCCCAGCACGGCGATGCTCACGCCGGTGATGACCAGGGCGATCACGGCCACGAGCAGGGCGATCAACGCGAAGCCCTTGCCCGCCTGTTCGCGCTTGCGGATGCGCCGCAGGGTGAGCCCCGCAACGAGCGCGGTGAGCACAGCCGCGATGAGAACGGCCGTTGTGCCCAACGCCGAGAACCCGAGCAGCACGGTGCCGCCCGCCATCAAGAACGCCACCACTCCCATCCAGTTCCACCGCTTCTTCGGCATGAGGTTCTCAGGTTCGTCCTGGGGCGCTATCGGGTCGGTGGTGGGGTGAACGGACCTTCGGGGTGGTCCTGGCGCAATGGCGGGCTTTTTTGGGGCCTTAGGGGGAGGTGTGGGCGCCAGTTCGAGCGCAGCGACCGGTACAGCGATGGGGTGGCCGGGTGTTGGGTCCGGGGGAGGGGGTAGGCGCGCCTCCAGGGGTCGGGCGGAGGTACGTTGTGCTGCTTGGTGGTTGCCGGATCGCAGGTCGAGGTGCCACCCCGGCCGGTACTTGCGCGCTTGGAACGGCCCTTTGCCCATGACATCCGGACCCTGGCTGCAGGCACTGAGGCCAAGGACCAGCACGAGGGTGAGCGAGCGGCAGCTGTCCATCAGTGTGATCGGTCGGGGCCAGAGATCAAGCGGCCAAGGTCCCCGTCGAAGAGGCCCAGGTCGCTCATCTTCAAGTGGGGGATCACCAACAGGGCCATGAAGCTGAGCGTCATGAAGGGGGCACGGAGGGGGCTGCCCAGCGCCTTGGCGGCCCGGTCGAGGGCCGCGTATGCGTCGGCCACGTCATAGGCGTCCGCCGTGGTCATGATGCCGGCCACCGGTAGCGGTAGGCTGCTCACGTGCTCCCCATCGCACACGCTGATCCCGCCCTGCTCGGCGATCACTCGGTTCACGGCCTGGCACAGCTCCCGGTCCGAGGTGCCCACGGCCACGATGTTATGGCTGTCATGCGCCACACAGCTCGCCAGGGCGCCGCGCTTCAACCCGATCCCGTGGATCCAGCCGACGGCCACCGGCGCGTGTTGGTAGCGGTTCACCACGGCGATCTTCAACAGGTCGCGCTCGGTGTCGGGTATGCAGAAGCCCGCTTGCTCCAGTGGCTCCATCTGCACGTGGGGCGTGATGAGCTGGCCGTCCAAGGCTTGGATCACGTGGAGCGGTCCTTCACCTGGAGCGGTCCTTCACCAGCGGGCACGGCGAACTCGTCCTCGCTCCTTGCGCGGCAGGCGAAGTGGTTCGGGCTGGCGCTCAGGTGCCTGGGGATCAGCGTTCGGCCGCCCTCCGCCACCAGCTTGCCCTGCACCCAGGTGCGCTGTACGCGGAAGTGCTGAAGGTCCTCCACTTGGATCAGATCGGCGGGATCGCCTACACGCAGCCGCCCCACCGGCAGACGGTAATGTTGGATCGGGTTGATGCACGCGGCCTGTAGCACGTTGTAGACATCACAACCCGCTACCACGGCCTTCGCACACAACCGGTCGATGTGGCCTGCGACCAGACTGTCCGGGTGGGTATCGTCACAACAGAGCATCACCTGCTGCGGATGGCTGTCGA
>JALOLX010000049.1 GCA_025455765.1 Flavobacteriales bacterium
GGTCTGGTGCGAGGCGTGGATGTCCATGGCCCTGCCCTGACTGAAGTTGAAGGACCGCAGTTCATCGATGCCCCCCACATGGTCCATGTGTTCGTGCGTGAGCAGGACGGCATCCAGGGAACGGACCCGGCTGCGCAGTAGTTGGGCGCGGAGGTCGGGGCCAGCGTCGATGAGCAGCGTGCGCCCGTTGGCGCGGACCAGGGCACTGCTGCGCAGCCGTGCGTCGCGTGGATCTGCGCTGGAGCAAATAGGGCAGCCGCACGCGATCACCGGTACGCCCTGGCTGGTACCGGTACCGAGAAATTCGAGGCTAACCGTTGGCACGGCGCAAAGATCGGGTGTGGCGTGCGCTCCTGTGCTACTTTCGCACCGGATCACGGAGAGGTGGCAGAGTGGTCGATCGCGGCGGTCTTGAAAACCGCTTTACCGCAAGGTAACGGGGGTTCGAATCCCTCCCTCTCCGCCAAGGAAAGCCCAGGCCGCGCAGCGGCTGGGCTTTTTCGTTCCCTGACCGGGCCAAGCTCGCTTGGACAAGGTCAGGGAATGAAAAAGCCCCTCGCACGAAGGGCGAGCAGGGCTTTCATTGAAGCCCTCCACTTAACGGGACGCCCGTCTTCGGGCAATTCCTCCCATTACCTACTATACACCGTTCCTGCTTAACTCTATCGGATCCAGGGAATGAAAGAGCCCCTCGCATCCCGAGGCCTCGGGACGAGCAGGGCTTTCATTGAAGCCTCTCCGCCGTGCGGCGGACGCCCGTCTTCGGGCAATTCCTCCCATTACCAACTATATGACGTAACTGCTTAACTCTATCGGATCCAGGGAATAAAAAAAACCTCGCATCCCGAGGCCTCGGGACGAGCAGGGCTTGCTGTGGAACATCCTCAGTCGTGCGGTGGACTCCCGTCCAAAGGCAAGTTCTCACTTTGGCAGATGAACGACCGCCCATTCCGGGAAGAGCATATCAAGTTCCTCTCCGGCCTTGGTCTCCGTGACCATTACTTGCAAGCTGGCCGTGCCGGAAGCGAGGAACGGTTCACGCAAGGCCGCTTGATGGTGTAACTTTGTGGTAATGCTGCGTTCCATCCCCTTTTTGCTGCTGCTGTTGCATGCGCCGTTCATGGCACTTGCTGGCGTTGATGTCGTTGTTGAGACAAAGACCTTCCACTTACAGGGCAGCGCTCCCCGCGTGGAGGTGAACATGGCGATGCTCGGAGGCACCTTCGAACGTGCTCCGAACGCCCATAGTTTCTTACAAGCGCGCTTGGAGGTCACCACGTTGGTGGAGCAGGGAGGTGGTATCGTCACTTATGCAAAGACGGAGCTATTGGGACCTGAGAGCATGGACTCCATCCAGGGCGACCTGCTCCATCAAGAGTTCTTCAACCTGGCTCCTGGCGGGTATGATCTGGTGGTCGAAGTGGTCGACCTGAACGCGGCTGACAAGACCCCCTCCATCCATCGTCTACCGCTGGCCGTAGGTATGCGGCCCGAAGGCGTGAGCGTTTCGAACATCCTCTTGGCCGAGCGGATCACGCCGGGTGCAACAGGCCCTTCAGCCAAGTACGGTTACCACGCAGTGCCCCTGCTCAGCGACTACTACCCCAGGGAGCTTACGGAGATGAACTTCTATGCGGAGGTGTATGGAACCGACGCATACTTCGGAACGGACAGTCTGTACCTGCTGAACTACCAGATCGAGGGCTTCGAAAAACGTACAGTGTTCGGTGGGTTCAAGCGGGTAGCGCGGAACAAAGGCAAAGCCGTTGAACCGATCATTGCCAGTTTTGATATCCGTGACCTGCCCAGCGGCAACTATCTGCTTGCCTTGGAAGTACGGGATAAACAGGGAGAACTCGTCACACGCACAGAGCAGTTCTTCATGCGTAACAACCCGATCGAACGGTCCTATGATCTTCAGGCCATGAACGGATTGGACCTGTCCAACACCTTCGCTGGCGCCTTGAATGATGTGGATTCCCTGGTAGAGCACATCAATAGCATGCGTCCTATCGCCGACCAACTGGAGCGGAAGATCATTGACGACCGCATCAAGGACAAGGATCCTGACCTGATGCGGCGGTTCTTTTACAGCTTTTGGTCGAATAAGTCCGTTGACCCCGAACAAGCATGGAAGGATTACCATGAACAGGTGATCAAAGTGAATAAGTTATTCAGCTGTCGGGTGATGAAAGGGTATGAAACGGACAGGGGTATGGTCTATCTTAAATATGGAGCGCCGAACACGATGATGGATCGGCTAAATGAGATGGGCACATATCCCTATACCATCTGGCACTATTATCGAGCCGGACGCTACACCAACCGCCGATTTGTGTTCTATCAACCCGACTTGGCCAATACATGCATGGTATTGCTGCACAGCGAAGTTCCGGGCGAGATATCGAACCCGCAGTGGAACAATATCCTACACCAGCGGAACATAGCGCTTCCCGGCGTGCAGACCCAGCAGCCGGGCTCATTGGAAAGCGAGCGGGTCAACGAATTCTTTAACGATCCGCGCTAGGTCCCGTAAGCGTTCTTCGCCCACCTTTGCGCGCTCCATGCGCACAGCTGTTGTCATCCTCAATTGGAACGGAAGGTCCTGGCTGGAGCAGTTCCTGGGCGGG
Organism: Flavobacteriales bacterium; assembly: GCA_025455765.1. Lineage (GTDB taxonomy): Bacteria > Bacteroidota > Bacteroidia > Flavobacteriales_F > PHOS-HE28 > PHOS-HE28. The sequence continues at coordinate 2,631 of JALOLX010000049.1, forward strand.
GTCGTAGCGCACAGTGCCAACGCGGAAGTAGTGGTGGCCGACAACGGCTCGACCGATGATAGTGTTGCCTGGTTACGGGAATATTTCCCTGACGTGCGGCGCATTCAACTGGACCGGAACAACGGCTTTGCGGGCGGCTATAACGCAGCGTTGCAACAGGTGGTCGCCGATCGGTACGTGTTGCTGAACTCGGACGTGGCCGTGCAACCCGGCTGGCTGGATGCCCTGAACGCCTACATGGACAAGGAGGTGGGCATGGTCGCCTGTCAACCCAAGGTGCTCGCGTACCGCGCGCCCGGCCACTTCGAGCATGCCGGCGCAGCAGGTGGTTTCATCGACCGCAATGGATATCCGTTCTGCCGTGGCCGCATCTTCGAGATCACCGAGGAGGACCGCGGGCAATACGATGAGGACCGCGATGTCTTTTGGGCGACCGGTGCCTGCTTGATGGTGGACGCTGCAGCCTTCCACCGGGTGGGAGGCTTCGATGCTGCGCTGTTCGCCCATATGGAAGAGATCGACCTGTGCTGGCGGCTGCGCAGGCAGGGGCATCGCATCGGCTACACGAGTGCGGCTGTGGTACACCATGTGGGCGGTGGCGCGCTGGGCTACGGGAGTCCGCAGAAGACCTACCTCAACTTCCGCAACAGCCTGATCGTGCTGACGAAGAACCTGCACACGGGCGCGTTCTGGTACTGGCTTCTCCGGCGGCTGGTGCTCGATGGCTTCGCGGCGATGAAATTCCTGCTCGAGGGGCACGCGGCGCACACGTGGCAGGTGGCACGGGCGCATTGGCACTACTTCGCCCGCCTGCCGAAGGTGCTTGCACAGCGCAAGGCCTTGCTGGCCGAAGAGCGCTCACCGGACCTGACCGGCATGTATCACCGAAGCATCGCGTACGACCGCTTCATCCTGCGTTGGACACGCTTCGATCAGCTGGATGCTTCGGCCTTTGAGCGCACCAAGTGATCCACCGCCAGGCGGTAGCCGTCGGTGCCCAGGCCCATGATGCTGCCCTGGCAGACCGCCCCGACCAAGGAAACGTGACGGAACGGCTCCCGCGCCAACAGGTTGGTGATGTGGACCTCCACAACGGGCACCTGCACCGCCGCCACGGCATCGCGCAACGCCACCGATGTATGGCTGTATCCTCCGGCGTTCATGACCACTCCATCGAACGCGCCAGCCTGCTGTACCCAGGTCACCAGGTCGCCCTCGAGGTTACTCTGACGCGCTTCGATCTCCACGTCAGGGAAGCACGCGCGGAGCGTAGACACCACGGCGTCCAAGGTGCGCTGGCCGTACTTTTCCGGTTCGCGCTGACCGAGCAGGTTGAGGTTGGGACCGTTGAGGAGCAGGATGCGCATCACCGAGGATCTTGGTGGTACGAAGGTCGGGATCGGCGCGCGTTCCACGATCGGTGGTTGGAAGTCCGCATACGCTGGGTCCCGCTTGGCCTGCACCACTACGGCACCTTTGCCTTATGACCTGGGAGCAGGCACTGGCCGAATACAAGATGCACCTGAAGCTGGGGCGCTCCTTGAGCGACCGCACGGTGGAGGCCTATCTGCGCGATATGGGCAAGCTGCGCGATCATGCCCGTGGCCAGCGACCTCCGCTTGGTCCGTTGGACATCCGCCTGGAGGATGTGCAGGGCTACATCACCGCGGTGGCCAAGGGCGGAGCTGCGGCCACCAGTCAGGCGCGCTATCTCAGTGCACTCCGCACCTTTTTCAAAGGACTGAAGCGCGACGGGGCCATCTCCAGCGACCCGGCCGAGCTGGTGGAGAGTCCGCGCCCGGGTCGCAAGCTGCCCGTATTCCTTTCGGTGCAGGAGATCGAGGCCATGCTGGCCGCCATCGACCGCAGTGCACCGCTGGGTCATCGCGATGAGGCCATCATCGAGACCCTCTACGGTTGTGGCCTTCGGGTGAGCGAGCTCTGTGGCCTGCGGCGATCCTGGCTGCACTTCAACGAGGGCTTCATCCGAGTGATCGGCAAGGGCGATAAGGAACGCTTGGTGCCCATCTCCCCCACCACCATCCGCAGTATCCAACGCTATGTGCAGGAGGTGCGCGTCCATCAACCGGTGAAGACCAAGGCGGAGGATCATGTGTTCCTCAATGCGCGCGGGGGGGCGCTCTCCCGCGTGGCGGTCTTCAACCTGGTGAAGGACCTTGCCATCAAAGCAGGGATCCGACAGACCATCAGTCCGCACACGTTCCGGCATTCCTTTGCCACACATCTGGTAGAGGGAGGAGCCGATCTGCGCGCTGTTCAGGAGATGCTCGGCCATGCCAGCATCACCACCACCGAGATCTATACGCACCTGGACCGGGCCTACCTGCGCAGCAACATCCTGCAGTTCCACCCGCGCGCACGCCGCTGATCAAGGCCTGACCACTGGAGCGGCCCACGCCCCTTGTGGTCCGAGCACCCGCACCATGAAGACCACGGGCTGCACGTCGGGGAGCAGCCATTCGTTCACATGGGCGCCGATCACCTCCTCGTGCAGGAGCCTGCCCTGCATGTCCAGCAGTTGCACGCGGTGTACGCCTGTTCGGGTGGACCGCAATAGCAAGTGCAGCTCGCCGCCATTGCCTGTACCGATGCGGTATGGGCCCTGTGCGGCCACGTCCGTACTGAAGAACGGGTAAGCTTCGGTCAGCACCACACAGCCGGAGGACAGCGTGACACTGCAGGTGTACATGCCATTCCCCGTGATGGGCAGGTATGCCTCCACCGCGCCAGGAATGAGCGTATCGTTCCGGAACCACTGGAACGCAGCGCCTTCACCGGCGAAGAGCGAATCGCCCACCTCGATCACGGACGCACTCGCGCCAGCACAGCGGTCCACCAGCTTATAGAGCACACCGTTGATGAGGCCGGTGACATACAATTCACCTGCGCTATCGGCACCGATGGAACTGAGGCCCAACAGACCGGTGCCGAAGAGCAACTCATCGGTATAGCCTCCGGTACCGTTGGGTGCCAACGTGCGCAGCTGGCCGGAGCAGAAATCAGTGTAGATGTGCTTCCCCAAGAGGCTGGGATGCTGCGCGCCGCGGTACACTTCGCCGGCCACCACGGCGCAGGCCGTTCCACCAAGGGTGCCATGTGGAAGGGCGACCAAGGGAAAGACCAACGAAGCACTGTCCGGGCAGATGCTGGTATTGAAGGGAACGTTGCCTTCATAACAGCGCCAGCCGAAGTTGGGGCCGGTGTTGAGACCACCGGGCCAGCGGTTCACTTCTTCATAGCTGGCCTCTCCCACATCCCCGATCCACACGTCGCCATTGAGCGGATCGATGCCGATGCGGTAGGGATTGCGCAAGCCGTATGCCCAGATCTCAGGCAAGGTGTCGCCTTGTGCGTTGACGAACGGATTGTCCGGCGGAATGCTGTACGAACCATCTGCTTCGGGCTTGATGCGGAGGATGGCGCCGAAGAGGCTGGTGAGGTCCTGGGCTTCGTTGTTGGGATCTTCAGCGCCGCCGCCATCGCCCAGTGCGCAGTACAGGTACCCATCGGGTCCGAAAGCCAGACCGCCACCATTGTGGATGGGATCGGGTTGAGGAATGCTGAGCATCACCACTTCGCTCGCGGGGTCGGCCACATCGGGGTTGGCGCCTACGGTGAAGCGGGAGATGCGGGTGATGCCATTGCCCACGCCCGTGACATAGTTCACATAGAAATGACCATTGGTGGCGAAATCGGGATCGAAGGCGATGCCCAACAGTCCGCGCTCACCGTTGTTGAGCACCTGGCCGGCGATGTTCAGGAATTCGATGTTGGACACGTCGCCACTATCGCGCACCAGGAACACGGCACCGTATTGCCGGGCCACGAACAAGCGTCCGTCGCCAGCGTGGGTTACATCGGTGGCCAGCCCCAACCCTTCGGCCCAGGGCTGCAGGATGAACTGGGGAACGTGCTGTGCATGTACGGAGCAGGAAAGCCCCGCTGTGAGCAGGGCGATGCCGATCAATAAGTTGGAGTTGTGCGCCATGTTGGACGGCGCAAAGGTACCGTGCCTAGAAGACCTTCACCTGCCGCTTGCCACCGATGTAGACGCCAGCGGGCACATCACCGGTCACCGGTCGGCCGAGCACATCGAACCAAGGACCGGTGTAAGGCTCACGTTGTTCCACCACATCCTCCAACCCGGTTGAGAGCTCGCAGGGTGTGGCCACGATACGCACCTCGTCGAGGTACCAGCCACCGGTGGTGCTACCGAAGGGTGTCAGCAGCAGTTGGAACGAGCCGAAGGGATCTTCGGGGGTGGTGCTCAAACAGCCCAGGTCGGTGATCACATCGGTGTGGAAGTTGTGTTCGATGGGCAGGTCAGCCACTTCGGTGGCGGGTTCCATCATGGAGCGTGCGTAAGCCACTTTCAACCGGTTCGGACCATTGGCGCTGCGTGCATGACGCAGGATGATGCTGTCGATCTGAACCGCGTTCACGGACATCCCGGAAAGTACGATGTACCGGTCGGTGCTGTAGTCGGTCTCCCACCCGAAGGAGCCCACTGCATTGTCGCCGTTCGCCACCGGATGAGGGCACACCTCCACCCCGATCCATGCGACATTGGTGCCGAAGAACTGGGCGCTTGTGCTTCCTGGCATGTTACAGGCCATGCACCCTTCGTCGCAATCGAGCACGTTGCTACACCACTGGTTGAGCCATTGGTAGGAGATCACCTGGGTTTGCGACTGTGCAAGACCGCTGCCACAGAGCAGGGAGCTGAGGGCTGCGGAAAGGAGAATGTGGCGCATGACCGGACGGAACTTTTAGAGGTTCCGATGGCCCGAAACGCGGGTCTGTCGAAAAAGGTTACACCCCGAGGCAAACGGACAGCTGTGCCCGGAGGACACCGCCCATGTCCTGCAGGCCTTTGAACCGGTCACTGCCATGCAGTCGGCCCAGCCCCTCTGCCAGCTCAGCGGCCTGCTCCGGTGTACTGATGCGATCGTCCGAAAGCACGCTCAAAAGATCACCGATGACGGCCTCGGACAACTTGAACCGGCGACGGAGCAAGGCGCGCTCCTCATGCTTGTATTGCTCTACTGTCTCCGTGCTGATGACGCGCTGGGCAAAGAGCACGAACGGCAGGTTCTCCTTGTAGAACTGGGGTAGGTATATACGGGCACGGCCTTCGTGGCTCTGCTGATCGAAGTCGATGCTGCGGATGCGGTACTGCACCTGATCGAAATCGTGAATGACGTCCACCACGAAGTTATAGGCGCGCATATCGCCCAGCAGGCGCACGAAGCAGCGCTCGTTGAACTTGACGAACTCCTTGCTCAAGCGCACCTCGTTCAATGCGCCGCCGAAGCGCGTGGGCTCCTGGATGAACACATCGCCCGGCACGCCGATGATGTGCTCTTCCACCAGCGTGGGGCCGTCCACCAGGTAGCTGATGCGGTTGGGCGAAAGCAGGTGCTCCAGCTCCAAGCCGTATACTCGGCTGGCGTCGGCCCGCTTGATGTAGAAGTAGTCGTGGTTGTCGTTGGTGCGGTTGATGATCTTGATGCGAAAGGGCTGCGAGTTGCCGTAGACGCAGAATTCCACGCCGGCCACCTGCAAATGCCCCACCTGCCGACCTCCAGCGGTCAATGTCTGGTAGGTCTCCACCAAGCGTTCGTAGAGGTCCTCCTGTTCGCTTGGCCGGTGGAGCACGGCGTTCCAGTGGGTGGCCCTTCCCTGCGCATCCACCTGGGGCAGGGCACCATCGAAGCGGAGCAGTTCGTTGCGCTGGTGGATGGTGTTGAAGGCCATCCGATCAGCGCTCGACCACGAACCGACGTGCGGCAATGCTCGTACCCTGAGCATCCATGCAGGAGACCAGATAGGTACCCGGTGCGAGGTCGGCCACGTTCAACTCGGCCCGGCCGTCCACCAACGCGCTGCGGAACGTGCGCATCGCCAGCTTGCCCTGCGCATCCAACACATCGAAGCGCACCTGACCACCGGGGAGGTCGGAGAGCCGCAACTGAAGCACATCATTGGCTGGCACCGGGAAGAGTTCCATGCGTCCCGTCTCTTGGAGCTCATTCGTCTGAAGGATGATGCTGCTCTTGGCGAAGGCGTACTGGCCCTTGCGCATCACATCCAGGTTGACGATCCCGCTTCCGTTGAACAGGTCGCCGGTCAGCACGGTCTGATCCGGATAAGGCGTCCAGGGGTCCAGCGGTGTTTCGCGGTACACCATCAGCATTCCGGTCTCATCGCCGTTCACGAGGTCGAAATCGAGCCGATCAGCATCGGCACCGGTGTATGTGAACCGTCCGCGCAGGATGGTCCCTTCAGGCCACAGACCACCGATGTCCCAGTAGTGCGTGTTGGAGACCTGGGTCACGTCAGGTGTGGCCTCCTCCTGCTCAGCCCCTGACCAGATATGTTCGATCCTGACCAGGGTGGTATCCACCAGTGCGGTCTGGTACATGATCATGTCCACGTAAGGCTGTGTGCTGCCAAAGGACACTCCAGGGATGAGCACGCGCTCATGGGCTGTGCGGGCCTGATTGATGCGATCGTAGCGGTTGACGATGATGGTGGCCGGATCGAAGGGCACCATCACAGTAGCCGTGCTGAACGCACCGCTGGCCATGATCCGGGCCGTGTATTCATTGCGTTGATCATCGAGGAAAGAGACCTCCAACGGTACGTCCAGGTGCATGACGTCGGTCCCGCGCAGCTTTTGCTGCAGATCAAGGACCACGGTGAAGCTGTCGCTCTGTGCCGTACTGGTCCAGGAGCGGAGCACGAAAACACTGTAGCCGGGTGCGAACACCCAGGCATCGAAGAACGCATCGAGCTCCACACCTGTCGCAGCCTCCAGCGAATCGCGGAACTGCTCCGGGGTCATGGTGTTCTCCCCCAGCGACTGCTGCACGCCGCGCATGCCTTGACGGAAGAGTTCATCGCCCATGTAACCGCGCAGGTTGTGCATGACGGAAGCGCCCTTGTAATAGGTATGGGTTCCGTAGATATGTGGGTCGGGCATGGGCGAAAGGGCCTGGAACCCGTCATCGTCGAGGTGTGCCTCGCGCAATACGCGGTAATGGTTGTTCTTCACAGCAGCGAGCAGACCCGCCTGCCCACCGATCCATTCCTCGATGAGGTGACCGCTGTATTCAGCTGGTCCTTCCTTCAACCACATGTCGTTGTGGACGAAGGGCGAGACCTTGTCCCCCCACCAATGATGGCCCAGTTCGTGGGTGTACAGTCCGCGGTTGCTGGCATTGGTCTGCCCGGTCATGAACTGCGGGTAGGCCACGTTGGAGGGGATCTCCAGCGCACCATCGGTCGTCAGCACGTATCCCACCCGATCATAGGGATAAGGACCATACCAGTACTCACAGGCATCAATGGCGTCCACGAGGTTGCCGAAGCGGGCGATCATGTTCGGCAGGTCCGCCGGCTTGGCGCGCAGGGTAACAGGGATATCCGCCAGTAGACCGCTGTGGGTGTAGGCGTGTTCCTCGTAGTTGGCTACGGCAATGGCACTGATGTAGGTGGGTATTTGCTGGGGCAGGTCGTAGGTGCGGATCACCGTGTCACCAGCCAGCTGCACTTCCTCCACGAAGTTGCCCTGCCCGAGGAAGCGGTAGGTACCCGCGCTCTTCACATGGTAGGTGTAGGAGGCCCGCTCCACGAAGCTATCAAAGCAGGGGTACCACACCTTGCCGAAGTTGGGCGGAATGGTGCTGATGCCGATCCCCAGGTTGTAGATGTACTGGCTCTCGAAATAGAACCCGCCCCACTCCGGGTCCTGGTGTGGATCACCTTGGTAGTAGACGGTCAGTTCGGCTTCATCGCCCGTGTTCATCACTGCGGGAAGGGTGATGTCCAGGAACTGCCCATCGTGTGAGAACAGGACCGGAGCCCCATCTGCCCGCACACTGTCCACGGTAAGTGCGAAGAGGTCGAAACGGATGTGATCCAAAGCGTCCATCCGTGCCCGGAAGTCGATCGTGGTCCACCCTTTGATCGTACCCCCGCCATAGTTGGTGACATCCAGGTGGATATCGTAGTGAAGGATATCGAAGGTGTCGCTTCGGGCGATGGTCTCTGCGATCTGCGTACGATCGGCGCTCGTTGCGGAGGGCGCAGGACGGACACCTTGGCGGAAATAGTGGCATCCGTAGGTGGGTGCATCCTGGGCGAACAGCGATGCGCTTGACACAACGACCATACCGATGAGGGCAAGAGGCTTCAGTAGCTGCATGTAAGTTGTTCGATCGGCCGTGAAATTAAGCGAAGTGCCACCCGATCCAACGCAGGACCTGCGAAAGACATCCTTCATCGGTCGGGCAACCTCGCTGGGCGATCTTGCGTAGACGTGTCATTGTGAGCGGTGCATCTTGGCGCTCGCCATTCGTTGAACACCGTTATCATTGACGCTCATCCGCCTGCCGATCATGAACAAGGAGCCCGTCCGCGTACTCATCGTTGAGGACGAACCCATCATCAGTCGCGA
>JALOLX010000050.1 GCA_025455765.1 Flavobacteriales bacterium
CCCTTCACGTAGTTCACGCTCTTGCCTTCGGTGCCGTACTTCACGCAGGCCGCGTGGATGTCCTTCATGATGGTGTGCAGACGGCCGTCCACCTCTTCGCGGGTCCAGCTCAGGCGCAGGCTGTTCTGGCTCATCTCCAGACCGCTGGTTGCCACACCGCCGGCGTTGCTGGCCTTGCCCGGGGCGAAGGCGATGCCGTTGTTGTGGAACACTTCGATGGCCTCGGGGGTGCTGGGCATGTTGGCTCCTTCAGCCACGTATTTCACGCCCTTCTTCACCAGGTCCTTGGCGTTCTTACCGTCCAGCTCGTTCTGCGTGGCGCAGGGCAGTGCCACATCGCACTTGGCCACCACATCCCACACACGGGCACCCTTCTTGTAGGTGCTGCCCTTGAACTTCTTGGTGTACTCCTCGATGCGGCCGCGCTTCACGTTCTTCAGCTCCATGATGAAGGCGAGCTTCTCCGGTGTTATACCAGCGGGATCGTAGATGCTGCCGTCGCTGTCGCTGGCGGTGACCACTTTGGCACCGAGCTGCGTAGCCTTCTCGATGGCGTACTGGGCCACGTTACCGCTGCCGCTCACGGCCACGGTCTTGCCCTTGAAGCTGGTCTTGTTGCGCTTCATCATTTCCTCCGCGAAGTACACGCAGCCATAGCCGGTGGCCTCCGGACGGATCAGTGAGCCACCCCAGGTGCGGCCCTTGCCGGTGAACACGCCGGTGAACTCGTTGCGCAGGCGCTTGTCCTGGCCGAACATGAAGCCGATCTCGCGACCACCCACGCCGATGTCGCCCGCAGGCACGTCGGTGAACTGGCCCACATGGCGCCACAGCTCGGTCATGAAGCTCTGGCAGAAGCGCATCACTTCGTTGTCGCTCTTGCCCTTGGGGTCGAAATCGCTACCGCCCTTGCCGCCGCCCATGGGCAGGGTGGTGAGGCTGTTCTTGAAGGTCTGCTCGAAGCCCAGGAACTTCAGTACGCTCAGGTTCACCGTGGGGTGGAAGCGCAGGCCGCCCTTGTAAGGACCGATCGCGCTGTTGAACTCCACACGATAGCCGCGGTTCACCTGGATATTGCCCTTGTCGTCCATCCACGGCACGCGGAACATGATGGTGCGCTCAGGCTCCACCATACGCTCCAGCAGCATCTTGCCCTTGTACTTGGGCGTGGCTTCGATGAAGGGGATGATCGCTTCGGCCACCTCATGCACGGCCTGATGGAACTCGGGCTCGTTCGGGTTCTTGGCCTTCACGTAGTTCATGAACGCGTCCACCTGCTTTTGCACGGTCGACGAAGTCTTGGCGGTTGCCATGGATGGGGGATTGGGAATTTGGGGGCGAAGGTAGGGCGGGGCCTGCATCGGAACGGTGCATGCATCCCCTTCCATGCGAAGGATATCAAGTGGCGAAGGTGAACAACCTGTCAACTGCCCTGGCCGGACGCCCTAATTGAGCATGTACACCTTGCCCGGCAATGCACGCACCACCCCGTTGAACTCCAGGTTCAGCAAGAGCCCTGCCGCCTTGCCCTGGGCCATTCTGCTTTGCACGCAGAGCTCGTCGATGTCCACCTTGCCTCGCTCGCGTAGGATGTCCACCAGCAGTTGCTCCTCGGGCTGTAGCTCGGTGAACAGTGCGGCCTGGGCGGCGGCTTTCTTCTTCTTTTTCGGCTGCCACTCCATGAAGGTGATGACATCTTCTGCCGAAGTGATGAGGGCCGCCTTGTTCTGTTGGATCAGCTTGTTGCAGCCTTCGCTCCGTGCATCCGTGGGGCGGCCAGGGAAGGCGAAGACCTCGCGGTCGTAGCTATTGGCGATATCGGCTGTGATGAGGGAACCGCCTTTGGGACCGCTTTCCACCACGATGGTGCAGTCGCTGAGGCCTGCGATGAGGCGGTTGCGCGCAGGGAAGTTGCCCGGTGCGAAGGGACTGCTGCTGGGCAGCTCGGAGACCAACGCACCTTCACGTACCATCTCTCGTGCGGTGTTGGCGTGTTCCGCCGGATACAGCCGGTCCAAGCCATGGGCCACACAGCCGATGGTGGGCATGCCTTCACGCAAGGCGGTGCGGTGTGCCACGATGTCCACGCCATAGGCCAGACCGCTCACGATGGTGACACCGGCACTCTTCAAGCCGACCACGAGTTGCTCGCAGAGCCGACGTCCTTCATCGGTGGGTTGCCGCGTGCCCACGATGGCCACCATGCGCGGGGCCTCCAGATCGGCCGCGCCACGCACGTACATCAGCACGGGCGCATCTTCGGCCTGCTTCAAGCGCTGCGGGTAGTCCGCATCGAGGTAGAAGAGCATGCGTAGCTTGCTTTTCCGCACGTAGTCAAGCTCCTTCCGCGCCGCATCCAGCACCTTCTTGTCGAGGATGTTGGTGATGAGCTTGGGGCCGATGCCGGGCACCTTCTCCAGGCTGCGCTTGATGCGCGGGTCGGTGAAGAGCGCATCGACGCCTCCGCAGTACGCCACCAGGTTGCGGGCATTGACCGGCCCGATGCCTTTGAGCATGGACAAGGCGATGCGGTGGATGAGCTGCTGATCCTCCATGCGGGTGCGACGAACGTGCTTTCTCTACATTTACCCGCAACGCCTGCGGCAGCACTACCTGCCGGGGTGGGACCGCCACAAATCTAAGCGCCATGTTCAGGTCGTTCATCGTGCTCATCACCGTCGTCCTTTCGATCGCCGCCGCTGCACAGACCACATTATTGAAAGGGGTGGTGCGCGACAGCCTGAGCGGGGAGCTGCTCATCGGAGTGAACGTGACCCATGCCCCTGGAAAAGGCGCCGCGACCGATGTGGATGGCAGGTATGCCATTCCGTTGGAACCGGGTAGCTACACGATCACCTTCTCCTTCGTGGGCTACACCACGCAAACACGAACCATCACTGTGCCGGCGGCCAATTCGCTGACCTTGGATGCCCGGTTGGTGCCCTCCACCAAACAACTGGACATGGTGGTGGTGAGCGCAGGCCGCTTCGAGCAACGTGTGGGCGAGGTGACCCAGAGCCTCAGTGTGCTGCGGCCCGATCTGATCCGCAACAAGAACTCCTTCGCCTTGAACGAAGCGCTCGATCAGGTACCTGGCGTGGTGGTGGTGGATGAGGATCCGCAGATCAGGGCAGGCAGCGGATTCAGCTATGGAGCGGGAAGCCGCGTGCAGGTGCTGGTGGATGATGTGCCGATCCTCAGCGGTGACATCGGTCGCCCCAACTGGACCTTCCTGCCACTGGAGAACATCGAACAGGTGGAGGTGATCAAGGGCGCTTCCTCCGTATTATACGGCAGCGCGGCCCTCAGCGGGGTGATCAACCTGCGCACCGCGTACCCGCGCAGCACACCGCGCACCCAGGTGGCCACCTTCGCAGGCACCTATGACACCCCAGGCCACGCTCCTGCGCGCTGGTGGGGGGATAATGCTCCGGTGTTCGGTGGTGCCAACTTCTCGCACAGCCGACAGATCGGCAAGTTGGACCTGGTGCTGGGGGGCGCGCTGTTCGCGGACAACGGCTTCATCGGCCCAGATCCGCAGGATCCCGACAGCCTGGCCGCCGATCCGTATGCTCTTACGCCGGGTGGCTATGAGCGTCGCGCACGCTTCAACTTCGGCCTGCGGTGGCGCAACCAGAAGGTGAAAGGGCTCAGCTACGGCCTCAACGGCAATGCCATGGAGAGCCGCAGCTCCAGCGTGTTCATCTGGAGCGACACGGACCGCGGATTGTACAGACCTGAACCGGGCACGGTCACCACCACCCAAGGCATGCAATACTACCTCGACCCCTTCGTGGTCTATGCGGGTAAGGGCGGTACCCGCCATAGTCTGCGCGGTCGCTTCCACCGGCAGGTGTTCGACAACAACAATGATCAGAGCAACAGCAACGAAGTGATGCACGGTGAGTACCAGGTGCAGCGCAAGCTTGAGTTCTTTGGACAGACCGTGGTGACGGCCGGTGTGCTCTTCCGCCGCGTGGATAGCGAAGCCCTGTTGTACAGCGGTGATGCCGATGCCGATGGGGTGAACACAGCGGACAACGTGGCGGCTTATCTACAGTTGGACAAGAAGCTGTTCGACAAGCTCTCCCTCTCGGGTGGTGTGCGCTACGAGCAGTTCACGGTGAATGAAGATGAAGCTGCGCAGCCGGTGTTCCGTGCGGGTGCCACGTACCAGGTACACACCGCCACCTTTCTGCGGGCCAGCTACGGTCAAGGCTTCCGCTTCCCCACGATCGGAGAGCGCTTCATCAATACCAGCGTGGGGCGTTTGGTCATCTATCCCAACGCCGACCTGCGTCCCGAGCAGAGCTGGAACGTGGAGGGTGGCGTGAAGCAAGGCTTCAAGATCGGCAACTTCATGGGCTACATTGATGGAGTGGTGTTCCAGCAGGAGTTCCAGGATTATGTGGAATTCACCTTTGGGCAGTGGGCACCATTGCAGCTGTTCCCCGTGCTTGATCCCGGATTGGGCTTCAAGAGCGTGAACACCGGCGGTGCGCGGGTTACCGGCTACGAAGTGGAAGTGATGGGACGAGGGATGATCGGTCAGGTCGAACTGACCGTGCTGATGGGATACACCCATACCAAGCCCATCTCCACCACTCCCGATCAGGTCTATGCCACGCCGATCAACGCGGCCTCCATCCCTTACAGCTACAATACCACCAGCTACGACACCACCGATCGCATCCTGAAATTCCGGATACAGGACCTGTTCCGCTCCGATGTGCAGGTGGGGTGGAAGCGGCTGCAGGCAGGCTTCAGTGTGCGCTACAACAGTCATGTGCGCAACATCGACAACGTGTTCGTGCAACTCGACGAAGCGCAAGGTCCGTTGAGCCTTCCCACCGGTGTGGGTGAATGGATGCGGACGCGCACCACTGGCGACTGGATCGTGGACGCCCGGCTGGGTGCACAGCTCAGCGAGCAGCTTCGTGTGATGTTGATCGTGAACAACCTGGGCAACGAGGTCTATGCCTTGCGCCCCCTGGCCATCGAGGCGCCACGCAGCGTGCAGGTGCAGATGAGCATGTCGCTCTGATGCCGATCGATCCACCTGCCGATACCTTCGCAGCCCTGTTGCACCCATCATGGCCACACCACGCATCCTGGGAGTGATCCCCGCCCGCTACGCCAGCACACGCCTGCCGGGCAAGCCGCTGGCCGATATCGCCGGACGCAGCATGGTGATGCGCGTGGTGGACCAAGCCTTACGCTCCAAGGCGTTGGCCGATGTGGTGGTGGCCACCGATGATACCCGTGTGCTGGAACATGTGGAGCGCCACGGTGGCCGCGCCGTGATGACCGCAGTTGAGCATCCGAGCGGTACCGATCGCTGCGCCGAGGCCCTGCGCGTGATGGGTGTGGACCGCTATGATGCTGTGGTGAACATTCAAGGTGACGAGCCGTTCATCGCCCCGCAGCAGATCGACGAACTGTGTGCCGCGCTGGACCAGGCACCGGGCGGTATCGCTACCCTGGCGCAAGTGGTGACCGACGACCGGGACCTGGACGATGCAGGGGAGGTGCTCATCACCACCACCGCTGACCTGGACGCCTTGTACTTCAGCCGCGCGGCCATCCCCTTTCTGCGCACCCCCGGTGATGGACCCCGCCACAGCCGGTTCCGCTATTTGAAGCATGTGGGCCTCTATGCCTTCCGGTCACCTGTGCTCTTGGAATTGGTGAAGCTGGCCCCCTCCCCCCTGGAACTGGCTGAATCGCTGGAACAACTGCGCTGGCTGGAGCACGGCCACCGGGTGCGCATCGGCCTTACGGACCATCCTTCGTTCTGCGTGGACACCCCGGCCGATCTGGAGGAGGCACGCCGTAGGGCCGCAATGCTGTAATTTCGCTGCGATGTCCATGGAGCGCGAACTCAACGAGCTGCTGCACCTGCATGATTGTGTGATCGTGCCGGAGTGGGGGGGATTCCTCACCCACTACCGTCCTGCGCGCTTGGACGAGGCCCGTAACCTGATCCATCCGCCGGCCAAGGAACTGGGATTCAACCGGCACCTGGTGCGGAACGATGGGCTGCTCGCCGATCATCTGGCGCGCAGATCGGGCACCGATTTCGAGGCCGCCACCGGCGCCATTGCCACAGTGGTATCCGCGTGGCGCCAGCAGTTGGAACGTGAAGGACGCCTTGAACTGCCCCACATGGGCATCTTCTTCCGCGATGGCGAAGGCAACCTGCAGTTCGATCCGGACCGCCGCAGCAACTACCTGCGCGATGCCTATGGTCTAAGGCCCTTGCGTGCACGCGCAGTGGAACCGAAGCCGATCTTGACCGAAGTGCCGGTGATACCGCTGGTCCCTCCACCCGCGCCTGAACCCGCTGTCGCTGTGCGCACCGCCCGACCGCTGCGCTGGGTGGCCGCTGCAGCAGCCCTGTTGCTGTTGGGTACCGCCACCTACTGGGCCTTCGAACAAGGGCCGATCGGTGGTACCCGATGGAGCGCGCTCGATCCCTTGCGCAGTGAAGCACCACGATACCAAGCCCCGGCCAGTGAACTGCCCGCTCCGGTGCTGGCCGCCGCCGCCTTTGAACTGCCTTCATCAGAAGCGGTGGTGACCGTGCCGCTCGTGCCCGAAGAGAATATTTCGGTGACCGTGGACATGCGCCCGGCAACGGAACCAGCCGCGGTGGACAGCACTGCCGTGGTGGTGCCACGCCCTACCACGATCGCCACTGTCGCCAGCGGACGCTACCACATCATCGGCGGTTGTTTCGCCCAGCCCGAGAACGCGGACCGCAAGCTTGTCGAGTTGCAGGGGAAAGGATTCCCGGCCGTGCGCCTGGCCAAGCGTGGCGAACTCTATCCCGTGGCATACGGTTCCTACACCACGCGTGCTGAAGCACTGGAGGCGCTTGCGTCGGTGCGCGCCACCGGTGAAGGAGCCGCCTGGTTGCTGGTGCGCTGAAGCCCACACGGACCATTGCCCCCGGCGCACTCCGTACCTTTGTACCTGCATGGAACCTGAGGCGCGTGTGATCGATCTTTCATCCTGTACGGTGACCTTTCTCGGGGCTGATGTGGCACACACCCACTTCAAGGACGGACGCATCGTTCAGCCGGCGGAAGTGGAGGCGATGTTCGCTGCGATCGCGGAAGGCCGCAATGGCCGCAAGGTGCTGCTGATGGTGTCGGTGGGTGAGCATACGACCATGAGCAACGAAGCCCGCGCCTTCGCCTCCGGTCCGGTCTCCGATCGGTACATCGCTGCAGATGCCATCATCGTGCGCGACTTCGGGCATCAGCTGGCTGCGAACGTCTTCGTGCGGCACCATAAGCCCATGCGACCCATCCAGATGTTCGGCGACCGTGATACTGCGCTGGCCTGGCTCCACACCCAACAACACCTCCTCGACGCTTGAACGCTCTGCTTCGCTTGGTGCCCGTTCTTGCGGCACTGCCCCTGTCACTTCTTGCTCAGGACTTCAGCGCGCCGACCCGCACCGTACGTACCATCAAACAGCAGGTGGTGGCGCTCGCCGTGGCCCCCAAGGGCGATCGCTTGTTGATCGGTACCGATAAGGGCGCCGAACTGCTGGACCTGGAGAAGGGTAAGCGGCTGCAGCAGTTCGCCTATGAGGCCGATGGTGCCACCACGGTGTACCACGCAAGCTTCAATGCCAATGGCGAGAAGATCGTGCTCATCGGTCACAGCGGCAAGCGCCGCGTATGGAACCTCACCAGTGGTGAAGAAGAGAAGGTGCTGCGCGAGAACCTGTGGATCCCGGAGGCCACCGCCGTCCGTGCCATGGGCCTGGACATGAAGAACTCCAGCTTCGACCGCTTCTATCAGCAGACCGAAGCCACGCACGGAGAGCTCACCTTCCGCGCTGCCGAGAACGGCGCGGTGCAGGTGCTGCGCGGAGACAAGCCCGTGGCCACGATCGCAGTTCCAGAGAACAAGGACCGCCTGTACCGGGCGCCTGTACTGGTGTTCGACGGGCAGTTGCTGGTAGGCACCGATGACGGCCGCGTGCTGTTCTACACCTTGCCCTGACCTTCCAACGTGCGCAGTGCCTGTTGCACGTGTGTATCGGCTTGCATCATGGCGCTGTAGGCACCGCGGATGATGCCGCCGCGTTCGATCACGTAGGTCACCCTTCCGCTCATCAAGCCGAAGAACGCACGCGCGCCATAGGCTTTTGCAGCGTGCCCCCCCACATCGCTGAGCAACGCGAAGGGCAACTGATACGCGTTACGGAAGCCTTGTTGTGTGGCCGCATCATCACTGCTCACACCAATGATCACGGCGTTGCGTGCCTGCACATCGGCCAGGGCATCGCGGAAGGCGCAGGCCTCCTG
>JALOLX010000051.1 GCA_025455765.1 Flavobacteriales bacterium
CAGGCCGCCGACCTGAAGAACCGCCACAAGCCGATGACCACTGAGAGCGCCATGGCCAAGTACTACGCCAGTGAGGTGTGCGTGTGGGCCAGCAACGAAGCGGTGCAGATCTTCGGTGGCTACGGCTACACCAAGGATTTCCCGGTGGAGAAGTTCTACCGCGACAGCAAGCTCTGCACGATCGGCGAGGGGACCAGCGAGATCCAGAAGCTGGTGATCAGCCGGAACGTGCTGAAGGGATAGACCACCGCCAAAGAACAATTTCACCAGGGCTTGCACGGATCGATCCCATCGCTATCTTTGCGCCCCCGAACGAAGGACTACCATGCTGATCATCCCGGTTAAGGAAGGCGAGAGCATCGATAAGGCGCTCAAGAAGTTCAAGAAGAAGTTCGAGCGCACGCAGACCATGCGTCAGCTCCGCAAGCGCCAGAGCTTCACCAAACCTTCGGTGTCCCGCCGCAAGGAGTTGATCCGCGCAGCCTACAAGCTGACCATGCAGACCGAGCAGGAGTAATATCCTGTACTGCTGATCGTTGAGAAGGGGAAAGGTCCTACCGGACTTTTCCCCTTCTTTGTTGTGCATGTCCCTGGACCGTTATCTGGAGCACCTGGCGTATGAGAAGCGCTGCAGCGCGCATACCGTGCAGGCCTACCGGCGTGATCTGCAGCAGTTCGCCGGGTTCCTGGAAGGGATGGGGGTAGGGCTGGAGGCCGCCACCGGCAAGCTGGTGCGGGGCTGGATGATGGGACTGCTGGAGCAGGGTATCGGTGCCCGTAGCGTCAACCGCAAGCTCAGTGCCCTCCGCGGCTACTACACCTTCCTGCGCACGGTGGGGGTGCTGACGGAGGACCCTACGGCCCTGATCGACCCGCCCAAGACCCCCAAGCGCCTGCCCGAGTTCGTGGAACTGGGGCGGATGGACCGCCTCTTCGATGACCTGAAGTGGCCCGAGGGCGCCAAGGGCGAGCGCGACCGCCTGATCCTGGAACTGCTGTACAGCACGGGCATGCGCCTGGCAGAACTGTTGGGGCTGGGGGTGGGTGATGTGGACCTGCACCGGGCCACGGTGAAGGTGCTGGGCAAGCGCAACAAGGAGCGGATCGTGCCGCTGACGCCTGCGCTGTGTGAGCGGTTGCGGGCGTACCTGGTGGTGCGGGCGGCCAGTGGGGTGGGGGAGAGGGGCCCTTTGCTGGTGGATGAAAAAGGGCAACCCTTGGCGCGGAGGAGCGTACAACGTCTCGTTGTGTATTACCTTAGTGGGGTCACCTCGCAACGCAAACGCTCTCCACACGTGCTTCGACACACTTTCGCAACGCACATGCTCGACCAGGGGGCGGACCTCAATGCCGTGAAGGAGTTGCTGGGCCACGCTGGCCTTGCCGCCACGCAGGTGTACACCCACAACACCGTTGAGAAACTTCGCAATGTCCACGCCCAGGCCCATCCAAGGGGAGGGGGCGTACCACACGAACCATCAAACGAACGTTAGGACCATGAACATCAATGTGCGCTCCATTCATTTCGATGCTGACGTGAAGCTCATCGCCTTCATCCAGGACAAGCTGGTGAAGCTGGACCAGTTCCATGACAATATACTGGGCGGGGACGTGTTCCTGCGCCTGGACCACGACAGTGCCAACCGGGAGAACAAAGTGGTGGAGATCCGCCTGGCGGTGCCGGGTAGGGACCATTTCGCCAAGCGCCAGGCCAAGAGCTTCGAGGAGGCTGCCATCGATGCAGTGGAAGCGCTGCGCAGTCAGGTGGAACGGGCCAAGGAGCGCCTGCGCCGGGCTTGATCGGATCCAGTTGTGACCGCCTGAAGGGGTGGTCGCTGCAAGGCCACGAAGCAATTCGTGGCCTTGTTGTTTGGTGGTGATCGGGATCTTGCTACATTTGCAGCCCCTTTCCGACCCTTTTGGTCGTGGAAGGGGGAACGGAAACCGTTCTTTCTGTGTTGTACAGGCCAATGTAGCTCAGCTGGTAGAGCAGCTGATTTGTAATCAGCCGGTCGGGGGTTCGAGTCCCTTCATTGGCTCCAGTGGGCCGATCGAAAGGGGAGATACCCAAGTGGCCAACGGGGGCAGACTGTAAATCTGCTGTCTTACGACTTCGTAGGTTCGAATCCTGCTCTCCCCACCACTCGTTCGGAGCCGACCCGCACCCTTTTTGGTGCGTCGGGGACCGCACCTTCCACAGACCGGCACAGGCGGGAGTAGCTCAGTTGGTAGAGCATCAGCCTTCCAAGCTGAATGTCGCGGGTTCGAGTCTCGTCTCCCGCTCTACTACACTCCACGTGGAGTGATGCATTTTCAGGCCTTTGTAGCTCAGGGGTAGAGCACTTCCTTGGTAAGGAAGAGGTCACGGGTTCAATTCCCGTCAAAGGCTCCAGTAGCTCTTAAGGCTTTGCTGCATCCGGGTTCGCCCGGGAGGCCCTGTACATCATCGAAGGACCGATCAGAACACGAACAACCCAACGACCGCACGACAATGGCAAAGGAGACTTTCGTACGTACCAAGCCGCACGTCAACATCGGTACCATCGGTCACGTTGACCATGGCAAGACCACGTTGACCGCGGCGATCACCAAGGTCCTCGCAGACAAGGGCCTGAGCGAAGCACGCAGCTTCGACTCGATCGACAACGCACCTGAAGAAAAGGAGCGTGGTATCACCATCAACACCGCTCACGTGGAGTATCAGACGGCCAACCGTCACTACGCTCACGTGGACTGCCCCGGCCACGCCGACTATGTGAAGAACATGGTGACGGGTGCCGCGCAGATGGACGGTGCCATCCTGGTGTGCGCCGCCACCGACGGACCCATGCCCCAGACCCGCGAGCACATCCTGCTCGGCCGTCAGGTAGGCGTGCCCAAGATCGTCGTGTTCATGAACAAAGTGGACATGGTGGACGATCCCGAGCTGCTGGACCTCGTGGAAATGGAGATCCGCGAACTCCTGAGCTTCTACGAGTACGACGGTGACAACACCCCTGTGGTGCGTGGCTCCGCGCTGGGTGGCCTCAATGGCGAGCCCAAGTGGGTGGACACCATCATGAACCTGATGGACGCCGTTGATACCTGGATCCCCGTTCCCCCCCGCGAGGTGGAGAAGCCCTTCCTCATGAGCGTGGAAGACGTGTTCTCCATCACCGGTCGTGGTACCGTAGCCACCGGTCGTATCGAGACCGGCGTGGTGAAGGTGGGCGACGAAGTGGAGATCATCGGCATGCAGGAGGAGAAGATGAAGAGCACCTGCACCGGTGTGGAGATGTTCCGCAAGCTGCTCGATCGCGGCGAAGCTGGTGACAACTGCGGTCTTCTGCTCCGTGGTATCGAAAAGGACCAGATCCGTCGCGGCATGGTGATCGCCAAGCCCGGCAGCATCACCCCGCACACCGAGTTCAAGGCTGAGATCTACGTGCTGAAGAAGGAAGAAGGTGGTCGTCACACCCCCTTCCACCAGAAGTACCGTCCCCAGTTCTACTTCCGCACCACGGACGTAACGGGCGAGATCACCCTGGACGCTGGCCGCGAAATGGTGATGCCTGGTGACAACGTGACCATCAACGTGAAACTGATCGTTCCGATCGCCATGGACAAGGGTCTCCGCTTCGCTATCCGTGAGGGTGGCCGTACGGTGGGTGCCGGTCAGGTGACCGAGATCGTGAAGTAAGCAACGACATAGCCTTACCCAGGCAGGGCCGTCCCGCTCCAAGCGGGACGGCCTTCGCCGCCGGTAAGGGAACCGGTCTTTCGACCTCTACGGGTGTAGCTCAATTGGTAGAGCGAAGGTCTCCAAAACCTTAGGCTGCGGGTTCGATTCCTGCCACCCGTGCCCAAATCGAGAAGTTCAACGTGGCAAGCTTTAGAACATACCTGAGCGAGAGCTATAACGAGCTCGTGAACAAGGTGAGTTGGCCCACCTGGAAAGAACTCCAGGGCAGTGCCATCGTTGTCCTCGTTTCGGCCCTTTTGCTTTCGGTGATCATCTTCCTGATGGACTACATCTTCGGGGTGCAGAACATGGGACCTGACGATACCAATCCGTGGAAAGGCGTCCTCGGGTTCATCTACAAACTCATGAACTGAGATGGCCGGCGGAGGGAAGAAATGGTACGTGGTCCGAGCCATCAGTGGCAAGGAAAAGAAGGTGAAGGAGCTCCTGGAAATGGAGGCTTCACGCACCGATCTGGGCAAATACATCGCCCAGGTGCTCATCCCCATGGAGAAGTTCTACCAGATCCGGGAGGGCAAAAAGGTGAGCAAGGAGCGCAACTTCTTTCCCGGCTACGTGCTGATGGAGGCCGACCTCACCGGTGAGATCGCGCACACCATCAAGAACCTGCCCAATGTGATCGGCTTCCTGGGCGCTGAGAAGGGGGGAGACCCTGTTCCCTTGCGCCAAAGCGAAGTGAACCGCATCCTGGGCACTGTGGACGAGCTGGCCGATGCCGCTGCCACCAGTGTGAACCCCTACCACGTAGGCGAAGGCGTGAAGGTGATCGATGGTCCCTTCAATGGCTTCAACGGCGTGATCGAAGAGATCAACGAAGAGAAGAAGAAGTTGAAGGTGATGGTGAAGATCTTCGGTCGCAAGACCCCGCTCGAACTGAGCTTCATGCAAGTGGAGAAGGAGGTCTGATCAACAATTGAAACCCGTCCAAGTCCGCCGAACGGTGGACGCTAACAAGGACACAACCCAAGAACAATGGCAAAGGAGATCTCAGGCCTGATCAAGCTCCAGGTAAAAGGTGGAGCGGCCAACCCGTCGCCCCCCATCGGTCCCGCACTGGGCGCCAAGGGGGTGAACATCATGGAATTCTGCAAGCAGTTCAATGCCCGCACGCAGGACAAGGCGGGCAAGGTGCTGCCGGTGGTGATCACGGTGTATTCGGACAAGTCGTTCGACTTCATCATCAAGACACCACCCGCTGCCGTTCAGATCATGGACGCGGCGAAGATCAAGGGTGGCAGCGGCGTGCCGCACACCAACAAGGTGGGCAGCATCACCTGGGACCAGGTGAAGGCCATTGCTGAGGACAAGATGCCCGACCTGAACTGCTTCAAGCTGGAGAGCGCCATGAGCATGGTGGCTGGCACGGCCCGTAGCATGGGTGTTACCGTAACCGGAGATAAACCCTTCTAACCACACGCTGCCATGGCAACCATGACCAAGAAGCGCAAAGCAGCGTTGGCCAAGTTCGACGCGACCAAGATCTACACCTTGCAGGAAGCGACCCAGATCGTGAAGCAGGTGAGCACAACGAAATTCGACGCCACGGTGGACATCGCCGTGCGCCTGGGAGTGGACCCCCGCAAGAGCACCGAGATGGTGCGCGGCACGGTGAGCCTGCCCCACGGAACGGGCCGCACGGTGAGCGTGCTGGTGCTGGCCGACCCCGCCAAGTGCGAGGAGGCCCTCGCCGCCGGTGCCGACATGGCCGGATTGGATGATTACATCGAGAAGATCAAAGGTGGTTGGACGTCGGTGGACGTGATCATCTGCACGCCTGCGGTGATGGCCAAGGTGGGTGCGCTGGGCCGTGTGCTCGGTCCCCGCGGCCTGATGCCGAACCCCAAGACCGGCACGGTGACCATGGATGTGGCCAAGGCCGTGAAGGAGGTGAAGGCGGGTAAGATCGATTTCAAGGTGGACAAGGCCGGCATCATCCACGCGGTGATCGGCAAGGCCTCCTTCGACGCGCAGAAGCTCAGCGAGAACGCGAACGAGATCCTGCAGACCCTGGTGAAGCTGAAGCCCAGCACCGCCAAGGGAGCCTACATCAAGAGCATCAGCATCAGCAGTACCATGAGCCCCGGCGTGCAGGTGGATACCCGCACGGTGGCAGCCTGATAACAGCACACGAACATGGCAACCCGTACCGAAAAAGACCAGGCCATCGAGGTCCTCATCGAGGAGATCAAGGCTTCCAGCGTGCTGTACCTGGCCGACACCACGTCGATGGACGCTGAGGCCACCAGCAACCTGCGTCGCGCCTGCAACAAGGCCGGCATCCGCATGAAGGTGGTGAAGAACACCTTGCTGCAGAAGGCCATGGAACGCGTGGAAGGCCGCGATTACAGCGGACTGTTCCCCACGCTGAAGGGCCAGACCAGCATCCTCTTCGCCGACAAGGGCAACGCCCCTGCGAAGCTCATCAAGGACTTCCGCAAGAAGGATACCAAGCCTCAGCTGAAGAGCGCCTGGATCGAGGAGGCGGTGTTCATCGGTGATGATCAGCTGGTGATGCTGACCAACCTGAAGGGCAGGGAGGAGCTCATCGGCGACATCATCGCCCTGCTGCAGAGCCCGATGAAGAACGTCATCAGCGGCCTGCAAGGCAGCGGTGGCCAGAAGATCGCCGGCCTGCTCAAGACCCTCGAAGAGCGCCCCGCCTAAGACACACACACGGTCCGCGCCTTGGGAAGAAGGCGCGGCCGATAGAACGCGTTACGCACAGTCCGCTTCCACGAACAATCTGTAACAACCCCGAACAATGGCAGACATCAAATCCCTGGGCGATCAGCTCGTGAACCTCACCGTGAAAGAGGTGAATGAACTGGCCCAGTACCTGAAGGATGAGTACAAGATCGAACCGGCAGCTGCTGCCGTAGCCGTGGCCGCTGGCCCTGCTGCTGGTGGTGGTGAGGCCGCCGAAGCCAAGACGAGCTTCGACGTGATCCTGAAGAGCGGCGGAGCCAACAAGCTCGCCGTGGTGAAGCTCGTGAAGGAGCTCACCGGCCTGGGTCTGAAGGAGGCCAAGGACCTCGTTGACGGCGCTCCGAAGCCGCTGAAGGAAGGTGTGTCCAAAGAGGACGCCGAGAGCCTGAAGCAGCAACTGACGGAAGCCGGCGCCGAAGTTGAGGTCAAGTAAGATCCGCTCAGCGACTGCATCACAGCGGTACGGGAAGGCCCCACAGCGGGCCTTCCCGTCCGTGCTGTGATGATGCCATTTTAGAGGGCGGTGGTTCCGCCCCCCGGAGCGCCCCGATCCAGCGCACCGGCGTCCCTCGACAAGTTGGATCACGGACGGTCGTCCTACGTACCCCACATCCGCACCCATGGCCCAGGCGAAGACCAGCTCCAAGCGCAGCAAACGCATCAATTTCGGCTCCAGCGCCCTGTCGTTCGATTACCCTGACTTCCTCGACATCCAGCTCCAGAGCTTCGAGGAGTTCTTCCAGATCGACACCCTTCCCGAACACCGCGAACAGGAAGGTCTCTTCAAGGTGTTCTCGGAGAATTTCCCGATCACCGATACCCGCAACCAGTTCGTTCTGGAGTTCCTGGACTATTTCATCGATCCTCCCCGCTACAGCATCGAGGAGTGCATCGAACGTGGTCTTACCTACAGCGTGCCCCTGAAGGCCAAGCTGAAGCTTTACTGCACCGATCCCGAACACGAGGATTTCGAGACGATCGTGCAGGACGTATACCTGGGACAGATCCCCTACATGACCCCCAAGGGCTCGTTCGTGGTGAACGGCGCCGAGCGCGTGGTGGTCAGCCAGCTGCACCGCAGCCCCGGCGTGTTCTTCGGCCAAAGCCGACATGCCAACGGCACCAAACTGTACAGTGCCCGCGTCATCCCCTTCAAAGGGTCCTGGATCGAATTCGCCACGGACATCAACGGGGTGATGTACGCTTACATCGACCGAAAGAAAAAGCTGCCGGTGACCACGCTGCTGCGTGCCATCGGCTTTGAAAGCGACAAGGACATCCTCTCCATCTTCGACCTGGCCGACGAGGTGAAGGTGACCAAGGCCAACATGAAGGACGCGGTGGGCCGCAAGCTCGCCGCCCGCGTGCTGAAGACCTGGGTGGAGGACTTCGTGGATGAGGACACCGGGGAGGTGGTGAGCATCGAGCGTAACGAAGTGCTCATCGACCGCGAGACCGTGATCGAGGACCACCACGTGGACCAGATCGTGGAGAGCGGCGCGAAGACCATCATCCTGCACAAGGAGAGCATCAACGCAGCCGACTACGCGCTGATCTACAATACCCTGCAGAAGGACACCTCGAACTCCGAAAAGGAGGCTGTGGAGGTGATCTACCGCCAGCTGCGCAATGCCGAGCCACCCGATCTGGAGACGGCCCGCGGTGTGATCGACAAGCTCTTCTTCAGCGAACAGCGCTACGACCTCGGTGAGGTGGGCCGCTACCGCATCAACAAGAAGCTGGGCCTGGAGAGCGAGCTGAGCGTGCGCGTGCTCACCAAGGAGGACATCATCTTCATCATCAAGTACCTGATCGAGCTGGTGAACTCGAAGGCCGATGTGGACGACATCGACCACTTGAGCAACCGC
>JALOLX010000052.1 GCA_025455765.1 Flavobacteriales bacterium
CTCAGCATCACCATCACCGGAACACCGGCCTTGGAAGCCAGCCTCTCGCCCACCGCACCACTGTGCCATGGATCGGACAACGGCAGCATCGCCATCGCCATCGCGAACGGACAAGCACCCTACGCCTATGCCTGGAGCACCGGTGATGCCGGAGCACAGCTCACGGGTCTGGGCGCGGGTACCTACGCGGTGACCGTCACGGATGCCAACGGATGCCAATGGAACAGCAGTACCACCTTGACCGAACCCACGGCCGTGGAGGTGGAAGGCAGCACCAGCAGCTATGCAGGGGGCTTCCAAGTGAGCGGCTTCGGCGCCAGCGATGGCAGTATTGCGCTCACTACGACAGGTGGTGTCGTACCCTACACATACGCATGGAACACTGGTGCCAATACCGCTGATATCACTGGTCTTACGGCCGGTACGTACAGCGTCACGGTCACTGATGCCAACGGTTGTCCGCTGTTCCTGGAGTTCGTGCTCGAAGGACCCGACGACCTGCGCCAGCCCACCGGCTTCACGCCCAACAACGATGGCTCCAACGACGTCTACATCGTACGTGGACTGGAGGCCTATCCGGAGAACCTCATCACCATCTTCAACCGCTGGGGCAATGTGGTGTACGAGCGCATCAACTACCGCAACGACTGGGCGGGAGAGAACATGAGCGGAGAACCGCTGCCCAACGGCACCTACTTCGTGATCGTTTCCATCCCAGCCCTTGACCTCACCCTGCAGAACTATGTGGATCTGCGTCGCTGAGCAACTACACGAACAGTTCCTCCGTATAACCCGACACCGCATGCGCACTCTCCGCACATACCTGGTATCGGCAGGCCTCATCGCCAGCTGCAGCCTCATGGCCCAGCAGGAGGTGATGGTCAGTCAGTACATGTTCAATGGGCTGTTCCTGAACCCGGCCTATGCTGGCAGCCATCCCTACGCCAGCGCCTCCCTGCTGCATCGCGAACAATGGACCGGCATGCCCGGAGCACCCTCCACCAGCATGTTCGCCATTGACGCACCGGTGTGGAAGGATAAGGTGGGCGCAGGCCTCAGCGTGGTGCACGACCGCATCGGCGTGACGCGCGAAACGGACATCGCCACCCACTACTCGTACAGCATCCGTGTATCCGAAGGGTCGCGTCTGGCCTTTGGTCTGCGCGCCGGCCTCTCGCTCTACAGCGCACAGCTCGGCGATCTGGTGTACTGGGACGAGAACGATCCGCTGTACGCCGCAGCCATCCGAAACACCCCGGTGGGACGCTTCGGCACTGGGCTGTACTGGCACTCGCGAACCAGCTATGTTGGGCTGTCCATCCCCACCTTGGTGGCGCTGGACGATGATGTGGCTGAAGCATCGCGCAGCACCTTGGACGACTACTTCACACAGCACTTCTACCTCCATGCCGGACATGTGTTCGAGATCAACGAGCACTTCGATGTGAAGCCTTCCGTACTGGTGAAGTACCAGCAGGATGCGCCGCCCCAGGTGGACCTCAACTGCAACGTACTGTTCCGCGACCGCATCTGGCTGGGTGCTGGTTACCGCACCGGCGATGCCGTGGTGGCCATGTTGGAGTACCAGCTCACCAGCATGGTGCGCGCCGGTTATGCCTATGACATGAACACTTCGGCACTGGGCCCGTACAACGGCGGCAGCCATGAGGTCATGATCGGATTCGATCTTGGCAAGGAGCCCATCCGTATCCGCTCACCACGTTACTTCTAACGCATGCCCACACGCTTCCTCCCCAGGCTGTTGGCCATCGCCATCCTCCTTGCCTCGTGCAACACCATCCGTATGCAACGTGCGGACCGTGCCTACGACCTGATGCAGTACCCGAAGGCGGAAGGCCTTTACGAGCGCATCCTACGCAACAAGGACGACCGCACCGCCCGTGCACGACTGGCAGCAAGCTACCTCCGCCACAATGCATTGGAGGAAGCTGTGCGCCATTACAAGCACCTCGACAGCTCGCATCACCTGATCGGTGACACTGGAGTACACTATGCCAAGGCGCTCATGGGCCTGGGTCGCACGCAGGAGGCCACGGATGTGTTCTTCCGGGTATTGCAGGACCAGCCTGAGAACCGCCTTGCACAGGACCTGTTCGAATCGGCACAAGGGTACCAGAGCTTCTACCAGGACAGCAGCCGCTACATCATCAACCGGCTTACCATTCCGGGTGTGCAGGCGGCCTTCGCCCCAGTGCCTTACCAGAACGGACTGCTGCTCGCAGCGGTACCGGAGAAGAGCACGCAGGAGGACCCCTGGAGCGGCATGTCGTACCTGGACCTCGTGCAGACCA
This sequence comes from Flavobacteriales bacterium, assembly GCA_025455765.1. Classification (GTDB taxonomy): domain Bacteria; phylum Bacteroidota; class Bacteroidia; order Flavobacteriales_F; family PHOS-HE28; genus PHOS-HE28. The sequence continues at coordinate 2,313 of JALOLX010000052.1, forward strand.
CCAAGCGTACGGTCGTTACGTGGACACCGGCGGCACCGCTGCCCGGCGCAGTGAACGGCACCTTCCATGAAGGATCGGCGGCGATCAGTGCGGACGGCAATACGCTCTACTTCACGCGCAGCAACTACGTGGAGCGCAAGCTCATGAAGGACGATGGCAACACCAGCCACTTGATGCTCTTCCGCGCCACGAAGGACAGCACCGGCAACTGGGGCGACCTGCGCGCTTTCGCCTACAACAGCGAACGCTGGTCCACCGGCCACCCGGCGCTCTCCGCCGATGGACGCACGCTCTACTTCGCCAGCGACCGACCTGGCGGCTTCGGCGGTATGGACATCTGGCGCTGCCGCGACCTGGGCACGGGCTGGAGCGATCCGGAGAACCTGGGCAGCGTGGTGAACACCCCGGGCAACGAACTCTTCCCCACCATCAACGGTGATGCCCTGCACTTCTCCAGCTCGGGTCACTTCAACATGGGGGGCCTAGACATTCTTGAAACACGTGAGCAGGACGGCGCTTGGTCCATCCCGCGTAACCTGGGCTACCCGGTCAACACGGTACACGACGACATGCACTTCGTGCTCGACAGCAGCCAGGTGGCCGGCTTCCTGAGCAGTGACCGCAGCGGTATGGACCAAGTGTATGCTTTCAGCATCCACGAACCGCTGTTCTACCTCGACGGCCTTGCGGTGGACGATGAAGGCGGATTCCTGCCCAACACCCAGGTGGTGCTCGACCTGCTGAACAGCGATGACGATATCACCTTGACCACGGATGCCAACGGCCGCTTCGGCACACCCCTGGCGCGCAACAGCGAGTATATCCTGAAGGCTACCAGACCTGACATGCTCACCGCGAGCACCACCGTCAGCACGAAGGGGCTCATCCAGAGCGACACGTTGAACCTGAGCGTACGCATGGAACGGATCCGTGTAGGCGAAGCGATCGCCATCCAGAACATCTACTACGACTACGACAAGTGGGACATTCGCACGGATGCTGCGAAGGAGCTGGATCGCATCGCACGCATCTTCATGGAGAACCCCGGCCTCACCTTCGAGCTCTCTTCGCATACGGACAGCCGCGGATCAGACACCTACAACCTCGTGCTCTCCGACGCACGCGCCAACAGTGCGGTGAACTACCTCATCCGTCAGGGTGTGGATCCTGAACGGATCACGGCGAAGGGGTATGGTGAACGGGTACCCTTCAACAAGTGCCGCAACGGTGTGCGCTGCACCGAAGAGGACCACCAGGCCAACCGCCGCACCGAGTTCAAGGTGACAGGCAGCATCGAACTGGTGTCGCAACCTTAGTACCTGTTCAGACTCTAAGCGGTCACCCCTTGGCCGCTTGTTGAACGGCCGCACTGAAGGTGATGCCCGCCGCACGCGACCGCACCCAGGAGCGCACGTCGAAATACTTCAGCACCACGCCTTCGTTGGGGTCCTTGAACAGGGTGTTCAACTGCTCTTCCAACGACCGGAACAGCTCCCGCTTCGCCTGCGGATCACCAGCGCGGGCAAGTCGTTTGATCTGCTCCATCAGCAGCACCTCCACCTGGTAGGCCCGTTGGCGCTTGTTGAGGTAGCGCTGCGTGGAACGTACGATGTACTCCAGCAGATCGAAGTTGCCCAGCTCGTAATGCACCACCAGGTTGAACAAGCGCGCGTAGGTGAAGATGTCCTGACGCAGCGTGGGCTCATTGTCGTTGAGCACCTTGTTCAACCAGTAGAGCGCCTTGTTCATTTCGCCGGCACCGAAGAAGGCACAGGCCAGGGCGAAACAGAACTCCAGCTCATGCTCCTTGTGCAGACGATCACCCAAGGCCTCCATGCCGCTGATGATGGCGGGGACCAGCTCAATGGACCGCTCATGTTCTCCCGCACGATCGAGCAGCCGCAGTTCGCTCAAATAGCTGGCCACGAACACCTGTGAAGCGATGCTCTGCCCGTGGAACCCTTCCGTATCCGGCAACGAGCGCATCAGCGCAATGTTGGCCCTGGCCTCCTCCAGTTGGTAGAGCTCGATCTGCGCATTGATGATGTAATGCAGCGTGCGGATGTAGCGCTTCGGCAGATCGGCCTTGATCTGTGGACTGCTGTCCAGAATGGTGCGTACCCGTTGGAACTTCTCCAACGACGTGGCCCAGTCGCGCTTGGCCCACTGGCAGAAGCCCTGTGTGTAGTAGCAGATGGTGGCCGCCCGTTGGGATAGCGCTGTGTTCTTCCCCTTGATCAACGGATGCTCGCTGATCTCCTCCACCATGGCGTGCTCCTCTTCCGTGCGCACGTAGCCACCACTGCGGAACACGTAGTTGATCTTCGAATAGAGGATGTGATAGGCCGCCAGGTTGCGCAGCTTCTCCACCACCTCACGCTCCTCCTCGATCAGGGCATCCAGGTCCTTGGTGAATTCGCCTGATTCATAGGCTTCCTCCAGCAACATCTTCTCCCAGTTCAACAGCTCGAACCAGTAGTAGAAGCGCTCGTTGTCCTTGGCGATCTTCTTGGCCCGATGCAACAGCTTGTTGCACTCGGTGTACAAGGCTTTCTGGTACAGGATCTCGATGTTCTTGATCTCCTGCTTGAGGATGCCGCTGATGCTCGATTCCGCATGGTAAGCACGCAGCGCCTTCAGGATCAGCTTGTACAGGTGGTTCTTCTCCGAGGGCAGGTGCTTGATGAACGTCTCGTCCGCGAACACCTTCTTGAGGCCCTCTTCGTCGTACACCTTCTGCTTGTCGATGGCATCAAAAAGCCGCAAGTAGTTCTTGTCTCCCGATTGCAGCGAGGAATGCAGCTTGAAGAAGCGCTTCTCCGATTTCGAAAGGGAGCGGATCAGGTCGTGTAACTCGGTGCTGGGCTTCATGTGCTGCGTTGGGATCCCAAAGTGGAAAGTCAAAAGTAGGGATCCTACCGACCATGGGAAGACCGTTCCCCGGCACAGCGCCACCGATACCTTTGGGACATGCCCCGCGCCCTCGCCCTCCTCCTGGTGCTCACCGCACTCCCCCTTGCCGCCCAGCACAGCTGCCTCGATACCAAGCGCAGCCGTGGCACCGCCCAGCGCTCCGACGGCGACCTCGCCACCTGGCCCTGGGACCTTATCCACCAACGCATCGCGCTCGACCTCACCCGCGGCAACATCATCGCGGGCGCATGCACCATCACCGCCACGCCCCGCACCACCACCGACGAGTTCCCCCTTCACCTGCTCTCGCTGGCGGTGGATTCCGTCACGCACGCCACCGGCCAGCTGCCCTTCACCCGCCTCGGCGAGCTGCTCACCATCAACCCGCCCCCCACCCCCGTCGGCGACACCCTCACCTTCACCGTACATTATTACGGCGACCCCGTCACCGACGCCAGTGGATTCGGCGGCTTCTACACCACCAGCCCCTACACCTACAACCTCGGTGTGGCCTTCGAGAGCATCCCCCACTCCTACGGCCGCGCCTGGTTCCCGTGCGTGGACAACTTCACCGAACGCAGCAGCTATGAGTTCCTCGTGAAGACCCACGCCGGACGCACCGCCTGGTGCAACGGTGAACTGCTCGCCACCATCCCCCTGGGCGGCGATACCACGGTGTACCACTGGCTGCATCAGGAGACCATCCCCGCCTACCTCGCCTCGGTGGCCGCCAGCACCTACACCGCCGCCCGCGACACCTTCACCAGCATCACCGGCCAGGACATCCCCGTGGCCCTCATCGCACGTCCGCAGGACACCACCGCGATGAAGAACTCCTTTCTCAACCTGCACGCGGCCTTCGATGCCTTTGAGGAGCGCTTCGGACCCTACCGCTGGAACAAGGTGGGCTACGTGCTCACCACCCAGGGCGCCATGGAACATTCCACCAGCATCCACTACCCCGCCTCCATCGCCGATGGCACCCTGGCCTTCGAGGCCATCATGGCGCATGAACTGGCCCACCAATGGTTCGGCGACCTGGTGACCTGCGAACGCGCCGAAGAGATGTACATCAACGAGGGCGGCGCCGAATACCTCAGCTTCCTCTTCCTGGAGGCGGTGTACGGGCGCGAACGCTACAGGCAGGAAGTGCGCCGCAACCACCGCGCCATGGTGCAGGGCGCCCACCGCATCGATGAAGGGTGGTGGCCCCTCTCCGAAGTGCCCCAGGAATGGACCTACGGCGAGCATTCCTACAACAAGGGCGCCGACATGTGGCACGGCCTGCGCGGGGTGATGGGCGACTCCGCCTTCTTCAACGGGCTCAGCGCCTTCCTGGATTCCTTCGCCTTCCGTCCTGTGAACACCGACCTGCTGGAGGCACACCTCAGTGCGTTCACCGGAACCGACCTCGCGCCCTTCTTCGATGCCCAGGTGCGCCAGGGAGGCTGGGCGGCCTTCGAACTGGATTCCATGAGCGTGCAGCCCAGCGGGGACGTCTACGCCCTCACCCTGCACATTGAACAGAAGCAACGCGGCCCCGCACAACCGCACACGCAAGTGCCCATGCCCATCACCCTCTACGCTGCGGATGGCACCACCTGGACCGCGCCGCAAGCCGTGCTCCTCGGACCCGGCACCACCAGCGCCACCCTCACCGTTCCCTTCGCTCCGGCACGCGTGGTGCTCAACGACGAGGAACGCCTCACCCAGGCGGTGACCGTGGACGTGGACACCCTCACCGGCACCGGCAACACCTTCTACGCCAACGCCGACCTGCGCATCACCGTGAACAGCCTGCCTTCGCCCATGCCCATTCGCGTGGAGGAGTATTGGGTGGCGGCCGATACCGAAGCGGACCTGCCCTACGCTTGCCTGGTATCGCCAGACCGCTGGTGGCGCATCCATGCGGCCGTTCCGGAAGGCGCTGCACTGGCCGGCCGCATCTTCTACGATGGCCGCGACCAGCTCAACTCGTGTACCGATCCGCTGTTGATGCAGGACATCGGACCCAACACCTTCCGCGAGGACAGCCTGGTGCTGCTGTACCGCCCTGATGCTTCCTGGCCCTGGACCGAACAGCCCGACCACACGGTGAACGTGGTGAGCAACCCCACCGACCGCCAGGGACGCATCGACTTCAACGGCCTGCGCGCCGGTGATTACACGCTGGGCTGGAAGCTGAGCGCCACCGCGACGCCCGCGCTATCCGCCCCTGCTCCACTTCAACTCCGCTACGATGCCACGCAGGCCACGGTGGAAGTACTGGGCGCTGAACCGGGAAGCACGCTCCGCCTGATCGATGCGAACGGCCGCACCGTGCTGACAACGCGCAGCACCGGACCCGTAGTGCTCTCCGATCGTGCCGCTGGGGCCTACCGTGTGCAGGTCCGCGCTGGCAATGGCGCGTGGCGCATGGCGGGCAGCTTCGTACACAGCCGCTGAACGCACGCGGGGCCGCCCCTTCCGGAACGGCCCCACGGTCACTTCATCCGCCTTCCGATCAGCGCACGTAGCGCAAGCGACGGCCGGGATACGAAGCCGCTGCACCGAGCTGTTCCTCGATGCGCAGCAGTTGGTTGTACTTCGCGATCCGGTCGCTGCGGCTGGCACTACCGGTCTTGATCATGCCACAGTTCAACGCCACGGCCAGGTCGGCGATGGTGCTGTCCTCGGTCTCGCCGCTGCGGTGGCTCATGATGCTGGTGTAGCCCGCGCGGTGCGCCATCTCCACCGCTTCGATGGTCTCGGTGAGCGTGCCGATCTGGTTCACCTTCACCAGAATGCTGTTGGCGATGCCCTTGTCGATGCCCTCGGACAGGCGCTTCGTGTTGGTCACGAACAGGTCGTCGCCCACCAGTTGCACGCGGTCGCCGATGGTCTCGGTCAGCAGCTTCCAGCCGTCCCAATCGTCCTCGCTCATGCCGTCCTCGATGCTCACGATGGGGTAGCGCTTGGCCCAGTCGGCCCACATGGCCACCATCTCCGCGCTGGTCAGCACATCGCCGGTGCTCTCCAGGGTATAGCG
>JALOLX010000357.1 GCA_025455765.1 Flavobacteriales bacterium
CGGCAGTTCCGAGCGATGAACTAGCACATGCACCCCATCACCTGGCCCGACTTCGAAAAGGTCCACCTCTGCGTGGGCACCGTGCTCGCTGCGGAAGACCTGCCGAATGCACGTAAACCAGCCTATGTGCTCACCATCGACTTCGGTCCGCATGGCATCAAACGCAGCAGTGCGCAGATCACCAGGCACTACACGAAGGAGGAGTTGATCGGGCGGCAGGTCGTAGCGGTGATCAACTTCCCGCCCAAGCAGATCGGCAGCGTGATGAGCGAATGTCTGGTCACCGGCTTCCCCGATGCGAACGGAGATATCGTGCTCACAAGCGTGGAACGTCCGCTGCCGGAACTTGGTGCCTTGGAAGAGATCCTTACATTGTCCCTCGTTCAACCCCAAAATACCCCGACCAATGGCAGCAGTTGAAGCCTATTGCGTGAAGTGCAAGGCGAAGCGCAACATGAAGGACGCCAAGGAGAACGTGATGGCCAATGGCCGCAAGGCCATGAAAGGTACCTGCCCCGAGTGTGGTACCGGCATGTTCAAGATCATGGGCAAGGCCTGATCCGACCCCAACCAAGGCAGCAGCCCCGGTGGACCTTCCGCCGGGGCTTTCTGTTGGCGCTGTTCACAATTGCCGTTCAATAGCTTGGTGGCAACGGCTGCGCAACCCCTCGTTGCCCGGATACCTTTGACGGCGTGACGAACGCGAACGACCTGGGTACTGCGGTGGATGCCGCCATCCGCGCTGCATTGGCGGCGGGAAGAGAGATCCTCGCCGTGTATGCCGGTGAGGTGGTGGTGGAGCTGAAGGACGACCGTTCGCCGCTCACCGAAGCGGACCGCAGGGCGCATGCGGCCATTGTTGCAGCGTTGGCGGGCACCGGGCTTCCCGTGCTCAGTGAAGAAGGGCGGTCCATCGGGCCTGACGAACGCCAGCGTTGGCAGCGGTACTGGCTCGTGGATCCGTTGGACGGCACCAAGGAGTTCATCAAGCGCAACGGCGAATTCACGGTGAACATCGCCTTGATGGAGCGCGATGCACTGCCGGCAGGGCCATTGGGGGCTGCGGTACCGGTGGCCGGTGTGTTGTACGTGCCGGTGAAGGATGTGCTGTATTTCGCCTGGCAGGGCGGCGGAGCCTACCGGCAGGAGGGCGCAACCCTGGCGGCCGGTGGCGCGTATGAACGGGCCGCCATGGCACATCGCCTGCCCATCCATTCCCATCGCGCCACGTACACCATCGTGGCCAGTCGCTCGCACCAGAGCCCTGAGACCGAAGCCTACATCAAGGCGGCGGAAGCGGAGCATGGTGCAGTGCAGCTCACCAGCATGGGCAGCGCGCTGAAGATCTGTCTGGTGGCCGAAGGGGCGGCCGATGCCTACCCACGGTATGCACCTACGATGGAGTGGGATACTGCGGCGGGCCATGCCATCGCCAACGAGGCCGGGCGGCAGCTCATCGATGTGACCACCAACGCACCCATGCGTTACAACAAGCACGAACTGGTGAACAATTGGTTCATCGTCCACTAAGCACCCATGACCAAGAAGAACATGCGTTCCACGACCAAGACCAGCGCGCCCAAGTCGGCAGCTGCGAAGAAGCCCGCCGCGAAACCCGCCAAGGCTGCCAAACCCGCCAAGGCACCCGCCAAGCGCAAGGTGGCCCTCATCACCGGTGTCACCGGTCAGGATGGCGCCTACCTGAGCGAGTTCCTGCTCAACAAGGGCTACGAGGTGCACGGCGTGAAGCGTCGTAGTTCGCTGTTCAACACCGATCGTATCGATCACCTCTACCACGACATGCACGAGCAGGGTCGCCCGTTCTTCCTGCATTACGGCGACCTCACCGACAGTGTCAACTGCCTGCGCCTGGTGAAGGAGATCCAGCCCGATGAGATCTACAACCTCGCGGCCATGAGCCACGTGGCCGTGTCCTTCGAAATGCCTGAGTATACCGCCAACGCCGACGGTATCGGTACGCTGCGCTTCCTGGAGGCCATCCGCATCCTGGGCATGGAGAAGAAGACCCGCTTCTACCAGGCCTCCACTTCCGAGCTCTACGGCGGCGTGCTGCCCAAGGCACAGAACGAAGAGACGCCCTTCTACCCCAAGAGCCCCTATGGCGTGGCCAAGCTGTATGGCTTCTGGATCACCAAGAACTACCGCGAGAGCTACGGCATCTTCGCCTGCAACGGAGACCCTGTACCTCGGCAACCTCGATGCCAAGCGCGACTGGGGCCATGCCAAGGACTACGTGGAAGGCATGTGGCTGATGCTGCAGGCCAACAAGCCCGATGATTTCGTGCTGGCCACCGGCAAGACCTACACCGTGCGCCACTTCATCGACCTCGCGTTCGCCGAGGTGGGCATCAAGCTGGAATGGAAGGGCAAGGGCGTGAAGGAGCAGGGCATCGACAAGAAGACCGGCAAGGTGCTGGTGGCCATCGATCCCCGCTACTACCGTCCGGCCGAGGTGGACCACCTGGAAGGCGACCCCCGCAAGGCCCAGCGCGTGCTCGGCTGGAAGCACAAGTACGACCTGAAGGCCCTCGTGAACGAGATGGTCCAGAGCGATCTGGAGCTCTTCAAGCGCGATGTGTACCTGAAGAAGGGCGGCCAGGGCGGCCATAAGATCCTCCACGAACAGGAGTGATCGCCCACGCGATCGCTCATCGTAAGGGCGGATCATGATCCGTTCTCAACAACGATCCCAATGAACAAGCAAGACAAGATCTATGTGGCCGGCCACCGCGGCATGGTGGGCAGTGCCATCGTAAGGCGCCTGCAGGCCGACGGCTTCACCAGCATCGTC
>JALOLX010000053.1 GCA_025455765.1 Flavobacteriales bacterium
GCATCGGCGTTCACCCAGTTCATCAGGGCGGTCTCCTGGGCCTGCTTCTTGTCGTACACCTTCAGGCGCTTCAGTCCGCGCTGCTGACCGATGAAGTACTTCCAGTAGTTGCTCACCTGGGCATGCTTGCTGGCGTACTGCAGGCGCACCTTGTTGTCCTTGGCCTGGAACTCTTCGTAGATGTCCAGCTTGGCGCGACGGATCTTTACACGGCTGGGCTGCTCGATGTCCAGGGCCAGCTTCACACCCTGGCTGCTGAGGAAGCGGTCGGTGCTGCCGGGATAGCCCATCACCATGGCGAAGTCACCCTCCTTCACACCGGCAATGCTCACAGGGAAGTGGTGTGCGGGCTTGTAGGGGATGTTGGCTTCGTTGTAGTCTGCCGGCTCGCCATTGGGGCCGGTGTATACGCGGAACATGCTGAAGTCGCCGGTGTGGCGCGGCCACATCCAGTTGTCGGTGTCGCCGCCGAACTTGCCGATGGCGCTGGGCGGAGTGCCCACCAGACGCACGTCGCGGTAGGTCTTGTAGACGAACAGGTAGAACTCGTTGCCCTCGAACATCACCTTGAAGTCGGCGCTCAGGCCGTTCTCCGTGCCAACGGCAGCTTTCAAGCGGGCGGCCACTTCCTGGATCTTGGCGCTGCGGTCCTCCTCGCTCATGCCTTCGGTCAGTTCGGCCATTACTGTTCCGGTCACGTCATCGATGCGCTGCAGGAAGCTGACGCCGAAGCCGGCCGGGAGCTCGTCCTTGCGGGTCATGGCCCAGTAGCCGTTGGTGAGGTAGTCGTTCTCCACCGTGCTCAGGCCCTGGATGGCATCGTAGCCGCAGTGGTGGTTGGTGAGGAAGAGCCCTTCGGCGCTCACCATCTCTCCGCTGCAGAAGCCACCACCCAAGCGCACCACAGCGTCCTTGATGCCGCTTTTGTTGATGGCATAGATGTCTTCGGCGGTGAGCTTGAAGCCGAGCTTCTGCATCTCGGCCTCGTTGATCTGCTTGAGCTTGGTGAGCAGCCACATGCCTTCGTGGGCCTGGGCGGCGATCACCACGCACGCTGCCAGCAGCAGCGAAAGGGTACGCTTCATGGAAATTCGGATCATGGGTTCAGGTTCATGGATGCGGCACCATGCCGCCTTCGTTCGGGGCGACGAAGGTAGCGCCTCTCGGCGGTGTGATGGACCGTTGGATGTGATGAGCGGGGGGAAGGGGGGCAGAACGGCCGCCCCACGGGGTCACTCCAGCGGCAGCTGGGGTTTCCACGCCACGGGGAACAGCAGCTCGTCCGCATAGGCAGCGAAGGCCTTGAAGCTCGCTGGCATGCCCACGCGACCGACCACCTTCTTGTTCTTGCCCTCGGCCACCACCTGGATGATGGTGCTCGGCAGATCGGTCACCTGGCTGTCGTACCGGTCCTGCATGGCGAAGAAGTCCACTTCCTGAGCCTTGCGCAGCAGCATGGCCAGGGTATCAGTGCCCACACGACCGTGGTGCGTGCCCATCTTCTCCACGAACGAACTGCCTTCATAGACCGCGAAGCCACTGCGGTACACCTGGATGCGGTAGGCCTTGCACTGGCCGAAGCAGGGCGTGCGCTGCAGGGAGAAGAACAGCGAATCAGCAGCGTTCTCGCCGCCATAGCGCACTTCCACCTGGGCTGGTACAGGCTCGGTCATCATGGCCTGCTCCTTGTTCTTGCAGGAGGCCATCAGCAGTGTGGCGCTGGCAGCGAGGGTCAGAAGGAGGTGTTCCATGTGCGTTGTCTTGCGGATCCCGTGCCGATCATGCATCACTTGCGACGAGCGGCCTGCTGTTGCTTCTGCATGTCCTCCAGGCGCTGCTGCCACTTGCTCTTCTTCTTGGGCTGCTTCATGTTGGCCAGCAGCTCCGCGCGGATCTTGTCCTCGTCCACGAACAGGGTCTTCAGCAAGGTCATCTGCAGGATGCTGATCACGTTGGCCAGCAGGTAGTAGTAGCTCAGACCGGCCGGCAGGCTGTTCATGAAGAAGAGCATCAGCACCGGGAAGAGGTACATCATCAACTTCATGTTCGGCATGCCTTGCTGCTGCGGCATCTGCTGGCTGTTCACCATCGTGTAGATGATGGTGCTGGCCGCCATGAGGATGGTGAAGAGGCTGATGTGGTCCCCGTAGCCGAAGGGCACGGTGAACGGCAGGTTCACGATGCTGTCGTACGTGCTGAGGTCATCGGCCCAGAGGAAGCTCTCCTGCCGCAGTTCGATGCTGCTGGGGAAGAACTTGAACATGGCGAAGAGCACCGGCATCTGTACCACCAAGGGCACACAACCGCTCGCCGGGTTCACGCCGGCCTTGCGGTACAGGTCCATCACCGCCTGCTGCTTCTTCAGGGCATCGCCGTCCTTGTTCTTCTCGTTGATGGCGTCCATCTCCGGCTTCAAGGCCCGCATCTTGGCGCTGGAGATGTAGTTCTTCCACGTGAGCGGCATCAGCAGCAGCTTGATGGCGATGGTGAGCACCAGGATGATGATGCCGTAGCTCCAGCCCCAGCCGTCCAGCCAGTTGAAGATGGGGATCACCAGCCACTTGTTCATCCATCCGAAGATGCCCCAGCCCAGGTCGATGATGCGGTCGAACTGCTCGATCTCTGTGCGGCGCAAGGTGCCGTAGTGGTTCGGGCCGAGGTAGTAGCGCATGTTCACCGCCACCTCCTTGCCGCGCTCCCCATCGAAGAAGAGCTTGGCATCATAGCGTTTGGTGTGCGTGCTGTCGTTCAACGGTAGGATGGAGATCTCACTACCACTGCTGCTGAAGCCTTGGTCGCTCACCATCGCCACGGTGAAGAAGTCCTGTTTGAAGGCCACCCAGTTGGTGCGCCCTTCCAGCTTCAATTGGTCGTCGCTGGTCTCGCTGAGGTAGTTGCGGTCGTCGCTGAAGTACTTGTAGTACACGCCACCTTTCTGCAGCTCGCCCGTGCGGTACTTCTCGTTGCTCAGCCCTGTGATCTGCCAGTGGAAGGCCACGTCGCGCGGGTCCACTTCGGTGAGGCCCACCAGCCGCAGGTCGGTGTGCATGAAGTAGGTGCTGCTGTCCAGCCGGTAGGTGATCTCCAGGTAGCGGCCCGGGTCCGAGGTGGCGGCCTTCAGACGCACCGCGTCGGGCCCAAGCCGTTCGCTGGTGAAGTAGAGCTGGCGCGTATCCACCTTGCGATTTCCAAGGAAGAAGTCGAAGCCATAGTCGCCACTATCGGGATCGGCCAGGAAAAGCGGGGTCTTGCGGTAGGTGCTGTATTCCTTCAGACGCATCAGCATTGGCCGGGCACCCTTGCTGTCAATCGCCACCTGCAGGCGTTCGTTCTCCAGCACGATCTCCTCGGCCTGGCCTTGGGCGGACGGATGGAAGGGGCCGAACTCCTGGGCCAGACGCACCGCACGCAGGCTGTCGGTGTTGAGGCTGTCGGCACTGGAAAGACTGTCGGGCAATGCGGCGGCCACCGTGTCCACCACCACGGGCTTGGCGCTCTGCTCGGCTGCGGCGCGGCGGGCCTGTTCTTCCAACGCGAGTGCGGCAAGGCTGTCCTGTTCGCGTTGCATGCGGGCGGACTCCTCCGCGCTGGGCATGCTGTACCAGGTATAGCCGAAGAGGATGGCTGCGATAAGGACGAAGCCGATGATCGAATTACGGTCCATGGAGGTTCCGCCGCAGCTAAAGGGATGGCGGAAGGCGGGCAAAGATAGCCGGGCCGGGGGAAGGGAGTCCGTACGGGCGGGATGGACGGCGTATATCGTCCATCATCGCTCTTGACGCGGCCAGGATGATCAGGCCTCGGCGCGTTCGCGCACCATCTCGGAGCGCTTCACGGCCGCCTGCACAAAACCGATGAACAATGCGTGCGGCTTCATCACGGTGCTGCGGTATTCCGGGTGGAACTGCACACCGATGAACCAGGGGTGGTCCTTCACTTCCACGATCTCCACCAGCTTGCCTTTGGGATTGATGCCTGTGGCCACCATACCGGCCTTGCGGTAGTCCTCCAGATAGGCGTTGTTGAACTCGTAGCGGTGCCGGTGCCGTTCGCTGATCTCCTTTCGACCGTAGACCTGCTGGGCCAGACTGCCGTCGCTGAGCTTGCAGGGGTAGGCGCCCAATCGCATGGTGCCGCCCTTGTTCTCCACGCTCTTCTGCTCCTCCATCATGGCGATCACTGGATGGGCGGTATCGGCGTTCATCTCCGTGCTATTGGCGTCGCTGTAGCCCAGCACATGGCGGCCGTACTCGATCACCGCACACTGCATACCCAAACAGATGCCCAGGAAGGGAATGCCGTTCTCCCGCACATGGCGGATGGCTTCGATCTTGCCTTCGATGCCCCGGTTGCCAAAGCCCGGCGCCACCACGATGCCGCTCAACCCGGCCAGTTGTTTGGCGACGTTCTTCGCGTTGAGCTTCTCGCTGTGCACCCATTTGATGTGCACCTTGGTCTCGTTCTCGGCGCCGGCGTGTTCCAGTGCCTCCTTGATGCTCTTGTAGGCATCGTGCAGCTCTACGTACTTGCCCACCAGTCCGATATGGACCTCCCGCTTCGGCTCCTTGTAGCGGTGCAGGAAGTCGCTCCACGACCGCAGGTCGGCCTCTGGATAGCCCGTGATGCCCAACTTCTGCAGAACCACCGTGTCCAGTCCTTCCTCCTGCATCATCAGGGGTACATCGTAGATCGTCTGTGCATCACGGCTTTCGATCACAGCAGTGGGATCCACATTGCAGAACAGGGCGATCTTGTCCTTCATGCCCTTCTGCATAGGGTGCTCGGTGCGGCAGACGAGCACATCCGGCTGTACGCCCAGGCTCAGCAGCTCCTTCACACTATGTTGGGTCGGCTTGGTCTTCAGCTCGCCGCTGGTCTGCAGGAAGGGGAGGAGCGTAAGGTGGATGGTGAGGCAGTCCTTGCCCTTCTCCCACTTCAACTGGCGAATGCTCTCCACATAGGGAAGGCTCTCGATGTCGCCTACCGTGCCGCCCACCTCCGTGATCACGAAGTCATAGATGCCTTTGCGCCCCAAGGCTTGGATGTGGCGCTTGATCTCGTCGGTGATGTGCGGGATCACCTGCACGGTCTTGCCCAGGTATTCGCCTCGGCGCTCTTTGTTGATGACGTTCTGGTAGATGCGTCCGGTGGTGACGTTGTTGGCTTGGCTGGTGGGAACGTCCAGGAAGCGCTCGTAGTGGCCCAGGTCAAGGTCGGTCTCTGCGCCATCTTCGGTCACGAAACACTCGCCATGCTCATAGGGATTGAGCGTGCCGGGGTCCACATTGATGTAAGGGTCCAGCTTCTGGATGGTGACCGTGAACCCACGGGCCTGCAGGAGCTTGGCCAGGCTGGCACTGATGATGCCCTTGCCCAGGGAGGAGGTCACCCCGCCGGTGACGAAAATATACTTGGTGGAACCCGTCATCGCCGCTTGCGAGCGCCGGAATAGATCAGCGATCACGGGGCGTAAAGATAAGCATCCTCGGCCGTCCGGGAAGCTGATCTTCAGGACGAGATATTCCGCTCAGAACCGGAAGCTCACGCCAGCACTGGGCAGCAGCGGGAGCTGGTTCACCCGCTCAAAGCGCACCCGGTCGAAGTAGAAGATGTTGTCCCGGTCGTACGCGTTGGTGAGGCTGAAGTCGAACTCCACCAACTTGTGCTCATCCAGCTTCCACTGCTTGGTGACACCCACGTCCATGCGGTGGTAGGTGGGCAGTCGACCCTGGTTCAACGGACCGAGGATGGTGGCCAGGTCGGCATTGCTGGTGGTGTAGTCCGTGCCGATGTTGCCTTGGAAGTCGAGCGCGCCATAGAAGCCTTGGGTCTGCGAGAAGGGGAACCCGCTGCCATAGTTCCAACGCACGTTCACTTTCCAGCTGTCGAATTTGCCGAACGCATAGCTTGCCACCAAGTTGGCGTTGTGGCGACGATCCCACACCGGGTTGTATTCCTGGAACCCATCGAAACGGTCTACGAAGGTGTAGCTGTAAACGGCCCACAGGTAGAGGTTGCCTTTCTCATACTTCAACTGTAGGTCGGCTCCATAGGCATGACCGGTCTCCACAATGAAGTCCTTCTTCAACTCATCTGGCTTATCAGCGAACTCCGGAGTGTCATTGAACAGTTTGTTCCGGTTCAGGTTGGTCACTTGACGGAAATCTTTGAAATATACTTCGAAGTTGGCCGTCATCTCACGCGAAAGGTCGTATTCGAAGCCGGCGACGTAGTGGTTGGCTCGCTGCAGGGGGTCTTTCACTTCACGAGTACTACCATCACGCAGGGTCACGTTATTGGGCAGGTTCTCGGGTGCCGAAAGGAACCCGTAGAACAGGTTCACCACGTCGCGGTCGCTGTTGGCGGCCACCAGGTTCTGGCTGTATCGGCCTGCTGCGGCCTTGAAGCGCAGGTCATCCGTGATGTTCCACTTCATTCCGAAGCGCGGCTCCACATTGGCCACGCTCAGGGATGCATAGTAGTGCAGGCGGATACCGGGATCGATGATGAGTTTGCCAAGGTTCTTCCGGTAATTGAAGTAACCGGCGATCTCCGAGGTGTTCTCCTCCTGTTCGAATTGGGTGCCTACGCTGCTGAAGAAGCTGAAATTGGTACGGAAACCGAGGATCTCCACGCCATAACGAGCTTCGTCTTCGCCCATGAAATACTTGAAGTTCAGACCCGCATTGAAGCCGGTGATATCGCTCGTGCGGGCCGGCAGGTTCGCCTCTTGAAGGCTGATGCCATAGTTGCTGAACGCGAAAATACCATCGATGAGCACAGCAGAACCAGAAGGCACAAGTACAAAGTTGGAACCTGCTCCCCAGTTGGTCCAGCCAAGGTCGCTAACGCCTTGGTAGTTTACGCCGTCCGTGAAATTGAAGCCGAACAAGTTCACCTTGCTGCCGTTGGCACCGTTGAAGGAGAGCTTGCCGTAGAGGTCCGTGAAATTGAAGGGAAGCCCGGCGCTATCAACGAAGGTGTAGAAGGTCTTGCTGCTCTGGTCCAGATAGGAATGGCGTGCGTTCAGCAGGAACGATGAGGAGCCGGCGCCAGGCTCGGTCTGTTTCTTTAACGGGCCTTCGAACATGGCCTTGGCCGCGAAGGTGCTCGCCCCGACTTTTCCGCTGAACCGGGTCTTGTTGCCGTCACGTGTGGTAATGTCCATCACTGAGCTCACCCGACCACCATGCTCCGCATTGAAGCCCGCCGTGTAGATGTCCGCGTTGCGAATGATGTCGTTGTCGAACACGCTGAAGAGACCGATGCTGTGGAAAGGATTGTACAATACCATGCCGTCCAGCATCACCTTGTTCATGATGGGCGAGCCGCCCCGGACGTACAACTGGCCACCCTGGTCACCGGTGAAGATCACCCCCGGCACCACTTGGAGGTACTGCGCCAGGTCGGCCTCGCCACCCACGGAAGGCATCCGTTCGATCTGCTTGGGGGTGAGTTTGGTGACGCTCATGCGCACCTGGGTTTGTGCCTCTTGCTTCTCGCCAGACACCTCGAACTCCTTCATCTGGATGGCGCTCTTCGTGAGGAACAACTTTTCCGTGATGATCTGGTCGCGCGCCACCGTCACCGGCTTCTGCAGCGTGTCGTACCCCAGGTAGGTCACCATCAGGGTGTAGCTGCCCGGCTGGATCTTACTGATGGAGTAGTAGCCGTTCACATCAGTAGCCGCCCCTGTGGTGGTACCCTTCAGGATCACGTTGGTGAAGATGACCGGCTCACCGGTGGCCTTGTCATATACGAAGCCACGGATGGTTCCGGTCTGGGCCCAAGCCCCGGCTGAAAGTAGGATGCCAAGGACGAAGAGGCTGCGACGGAGAAGAAGGGTCATGGATCGGGGTTCCTTGCGAAGGGCGGCTAAGGTAGCGGAACGCCCCGGTTACGGTGTCCGCCGTTCCATGGACGGTTGGAACCCTTGCCTGTGCGGCAGTGCCTTCACGACATGGCCTTGGCCAATAACTCCCGCAACAGCTCGCCATCACCGGCACTGGCGCTGCCCCAGCGGGTAGTTGCGCGCAGCCACTTGGTAATCCTTCAAGAAGTAGGGATTCACCTTCATTGCGGAAGCCATCTCCTGAGGACTCTTGCCAGCCAGGGTATGCACCATTGCCACCTTGCTGAAGTAGGTGTTCAGGAAGCCGATGGTGAGCACCAGTGGGTTGTCTTTTGGGTCGGCGGCGAAGTGGGCGGCGATCTGCTGTGCCTTCATGGCATTGCGCGCACCGATGGCCGCCTGGAGCTCGAAGATGTTGTACTCCTTGCTGATGCCCACGAACCGCTGGATGTGG
>JALOLX010000358.1 GCA_025455765.1 Flavobacteriales bacterium
GAGGCGGTCGACCCCTTCGAACCCGCACGCGTGGCCCGCAGTGTGGAACTGATGGGCGTGAAACATTGTGTCATCACCAGCGTGGACCGCGACGACCTGAAGGACGGCGGCAGTGACATCTGGGCGAAGACCATCCGCGCCATTCGCCGCCGCTGCCCCGGCACCACCATGGAGACCCTGATCCCCGATTTCCAGGGCAAGTGGGAGAACCTTGCAGTGGTATTGGAAGCGGCGCCCGAGATCCTGAGCCACAACCTGGAGACCGTGCGCCGCCTCACCAAACAGGTGCGCATCCAGGCCAAGTACGACCGCAGCCTCGAAGTACTGATGCGCGCCAAACGCGCCGGCCTACGCACCAAGAGCGGAGTGATGCTCGGCCTGGGCGAGACGGACCAGGAGGTGGAAGAGACCATGGACGATCTGCGCAGTGTGGAGGTCGACATCCTTACGCTGGGTCAGTATCTGCAGCCCACCAAGGAGCACCTGCCCGTCGCGGAGTTCATCCACCCCGACCGCTTCGCCCGCTTCAAGGAGATCGGCCTGGCCAAAGGCTTCCGCTACGTGGAGAGCGGCCCGCTGGTACGCAGCAGCTACCACGCCGAGAAGCACATGTTCTGAACCAACCGGAACGGTTCCAAGCGGGTCCTTGGTGCCGGTCCTTCACCAGTGTGAACCATGAGAGTAGCCATCAATGGATTCGGACGCATCGGTCGGGTCAGCGCACGCCTGTTGTTGGAGCGCACGGACATCGAGCTTGTAGCCGTGAACGACCTTACGGACACCACGACGCTGGCGCACCTCTTCAAGTACGACTCCGTACACGGTGTGTTCCAGGGCGAAGTGGGGCATGATGCGAACCACCTGATGCTCGGCGGTAAGCAGGTGCAGGCCTTTGCGGAGAAGGATCCCGCTTCCTTGCCTTGGGCAAAGCTGAACATCGATGTGGTGCTGGAATGCACTGGTCTCTTCCTCACCCGGGAGAAGGCATCGGCCCATCTGAAGGCCGGTGCGAGGAAGGTGGTGCTTTCGGCGCCGGCCAAGGATGCGGACATCAAGACCGTTGTGCTGGGGGTGAACGATCACCTCCTCGATCCTGTGGACGTGATCATTTCCAACGCATCGTGTACCACCAACTGCGCCGCGCCGATGATCATGGGCATCCGTGATCTCTGTGGCATCGAGGATGGCTTCATCACCACCGTGCACAGCTACACCGGCGATCAGCGCCTGCACGATGCGCCGCACAAGGACCTGCGCCGGGCGCGCGCCGCTGCTGTGAGCATGGTGCCCACCACCACCGGCGCCGCGAAGGCCATCACGCGCATCTTCCCCGAGCTCGATGGCCGCTTGGGAGGCGGTGGCATCCGCGTACCCGTTCCCGATGGGTCCATCACCGACATCACCGTCCGTGTCAAGGACCTGAAGAGCGCCGAGGAGATCAACGCACACTTCAAGCAGCTCGCCGAAGGCAGGCTCAAGGGCATCCTGCGCTACACCGAAGACCCCATTGTGAGCGTGGACATCGTGGGCGACCCGCACAGCTGCATCTTCGACGCCCAGCTCACCAGTGTGGTGGGCAACATGGTGAAGATCATGGGCTGGTACGACAACGAGTACGGCTACAGCAGCCGCCTGGTGGACCTGTTGGCCCGACTGGGCTGAACCCTCTTGCTGTTCTTGGAAAGGAGGGGCCGGGAAGCCTCGAGCTTTGTCGTAAATTATGCGGCATATTTTATGTGACATAATTTATGTCACGTAGTTCATGTACCTTTGTGGTATGGCCGAAGAGTTCAACCCCTTCCTGCTCCAAGGCTACACCGGCGGCGATACCTTCTGCGACCGCGTGTCGGAACTGGCCGCCTTGAAGGAGGCCATGGCCAACCAGCGCAACGTCTCGCTCATTTCGCTGCGTCGTCTGGGCAAGACAGCCCTCATCCGTCATTTCTTCGCATCGCAGCGGCTGCGCATCGTTCAGGAGGCGTTGCGCCAGGTGGGGCGTCCCAATGGTGCGTTGCTCAAGGAGGTGGCCCACGCCATGCGGTCGCTGGAGTTCAACCTGGCCTTCGATCCGCTCACAGGCCTGCCGGAGTTCGGTGTATCGGCCAGGCCGGGCATGAAGCAGGCCATGGCCTTGGATGAGCTCTTCTCCTACCTGGAGCGACAACGCAAGCCGGTGGTGATCGCGCTGGATGAGTTCCAGCAGGTGATGGAATACCCCGAGCGCAATACGGAGGCCATGCTGCGCGAACAGGTCCAGCGCCTGCGCAACGTGCAGTTCATCTTCAGTGGCAGCGACCGCCGGATGATGCAGGCCATCTTCTCCAGTGGGCGCAGACCCTTCTTCCAAGCCACCGAGCCGCTTCACCTGGGGCCGATACCGGCACCGGTGTACGTTGACTTCATCCAGCGCCACTTCAAGGCTGCGCGCAGGCGCATCGACAACGCTGTGGTGCAAGAAGGCCTGGACTGGTGCCGCTGCCACACGTACTATGTGCAGTACCTCTTCAACCGCCTGTATGCGCTGGGCAAGCGCGAGGTGAACGCCCTGGATCTGGCGCGCACCCGCGTGAGCATTCTGCAGGAGCGTGCACCCGAGTACATGACGTTGAAGCGCCTCCTCAGCCCCCATCAGGCTGCATTGCTCACCGCCATTGCCCGTGAAGGTGCCGTTGCAGCCCCCACGGCCATGGAGTTCGTGGTGCGCCATCGGCTCAGTGCGCTCAGCACCGTCCGGCAGGCCCTCGGCGTATTACAGGAGAAGGAACTCGTTCACCATGCCGAAGACGGCTACCGGGTCACCGATGTGTTCCTGGGACATTGGCTTGCCGGTTAGACCACCGAGCGCTACACCGCAGGCCCACCCGTGATGCGCACATCGGCGGAAAGCGGCCCATCGCCCACACGCTTCATCAGCTTCACCTCCGTTCCGTCAAATACGCCGTAGGTGTAGTACCCGATCCAGTCGCCGAGGTTGATGTACCGCGCACCAGGCTTCACTTCCATGTCGATGGGCAGGTGGCGATGACCGAACAGCAGGAAGTCGAAGTGCTTCTCCTGCAAGCGCTCGCGGCTGTAGTGTACCAGCCACTCCTTGTCCGCGCCCAGCCACTTGCGGTCGTTCTCATAGTTCTTCCGGCGACTGCGGCCGCTGAGCAGGTCGCCCAGCCACAGACCGAAGTTGGGGTGCAGCCGCGCGAACGCCCATTGGCAAATGGGGTTGCGGAAGATCGTCTTGATCATCTTGTAGCCATGGTCACCAGGGCCAAGACCATCGCCGTGCCCGATGAGGAAGTGCTTGCCGTTGATGACGCGTTCCACGGGTTCGCGATGGACGATCACACCGGTCTCCTTCGGCAGATAATCGAAGATCCACATGTCGTGGTTGCCGATGAACAGGTGTACCGGAATGCCACGATCGGTAAGCTCCGCCAGCTTGCCCAAGAAGCGCACATGCCCACGGGGAACGGCCCGTGCATACTCGAACCAGAAGTCGAAGAGGTCGCCCATCAGGATGATCTCCGCAGCACCTGCCTGTCCGTTGGGCAGGTCTTTGGCCGCTTCATCCAGGAAGGCCACGATGCGCTTCTCGCGGGCCAGACTGCGTTCCGCGTCGGGCACTCCGAGGTGGAAGTCGCCCAGGAAATAGATGCGCTGGCCCTGTTGCATGCGCCGCGAAGATCGGTATTCGCTTGTCGTTCAACGCACGCGGATCCTCACACACCCAGGCTCACGGACGCACCTTGCGCAGTAGGCGCGTGGGATCCAGCTTCTCCAAAGCGAACACGAAGCGGATGCGATC
>JALOLX010000359.1 GCA_025455765.1 Flavobacteriales bacterium
CATTTTCAGTGGTGGCTATTTTGCGCTGGACGACCACTTCCTGGTCATTGAACCGGCATCGAGCTGGGTGCAGGCCCCCCAGTACAGCACCTGGTTGCCCTGGAACCAAGGCGGCGATCCGCACCCCAGCGGTCACAGCTTCGTGTATGTGGGCCTGCACTATCTGCTATTTTCCGTCCTGCGCTTCGTCGGACTTGTGGACCCCGAGCTGCAGATGGTGGTGGTGCGCTTATTGCACGCCCTGTGGAGCTTGGTGGTGGTGCGTGTGGGCTACCGCATTGCCCTGCGCTTGAGCGATCCACAGGTGGCTTGGCACACAGGGCTCTTCCTCGCGCTGCTCTTCTTCATGCCGTTCCTTTCGGTGCGCAACCTGGTGGAAGTGGCCTGCATCCCCTTCCTGATGCTCGGTGCACAACGGCTGCTGGGGACTTCCACCTCCCCCACCCCACGCGATCTGCTCGTGGCCGGCATTTGGATCGGACTGGCGATGAACATCCGGTTCCAGACGATCTTCTTCGCCGCAGGCCCCGGCCTCGCGCTCCTGGTGCAGAAGCAGGTCCGCAGCGCCCTGCTCTACGGGCTTGGTGTGGCCCTTCCACTGCTGGTGCTTCAAGGCGGCATCGACCTGGTGATGTGGGGGCGCCCGTTCGCCGAACTGACCGAATACGTACTGTACAACCTGAACAACACCACCACCTACGGCGTGCTGCCCTGGTACAACTACCTCTTGTTGCTGGCGGGCCTGTTCATCCCGCCGTTCAGCCTGGCCGTGGGCTTCGGGTTCTTCCGGCGCACCACACCGTTGTTGCTCTGGCTGCCGGTGCTGCTGTTCATCGCCATCCACTCCTACTTCCCCAACAAGCAGGAGCGGTTCCTGCTGCCCATCGTACCGCTGTACTTCGTGCTGGGGTATGTGGCCTGGGAAATGTGGCGGCAGCGCAGTGCCTGGTGGCAACAACGCACAGGGCTATGGCGTGGCATCCTGCGCTGGACCTGGGGGCTGAACCTGGTGCTGCTGTTGGTGCTCTGCTTCAGCTACAGCAAGCGCAGCCGTGTGATGGCGCAGGTGATGCTCCAGGAGATGGAGGTACGCGGCATGGTGATCGAGGACAGTGCGGAAGGCGAGGCGCCGATGCCGCCGCTGTTCTACTCGCGGCACTGGACAGCCACCGTGGTACCATGGACCGACCCGGTAGCGGACCTTGGTGCTGAACTGGCGCGTCACCCTGCGGAACAGCTGCCGAACATCGTGCTGTTCTGCGGCACCGAAGAGCTCCCCCAACGTATGCAGCGCACCATGAAGGCCATGGGGCCCTTGGAGATCGTCGGTGTAGCCCAGCCGGGACTGTTGGACCGCACGGTGCATTGGCTCAATCCAGTGAACCGGAACGAGGCCATAGTGGTAGCGCGTGTGCGGTGAAGGCGTGTTGCACGGCGTTCCGGTAGCTTTGCGGCCGACCACTGGAACCTGAGCGACCATGAACGACCGCAAGATGCACCCTGAGAGCCTGATGATGAGCTACGGCTACAAGCCTGAGCTCTCCGAGGGTGCCGTGAAGTGCCCCATTTTCCAGACGAGCACCTTCGTGTTCAAGAGCGCGGAGGAGGGCAAGGCCTTCTTCGAGGTGGCTTATGGGCTGCGGGAAAAGCGGGAAAAGGAGGAGCTCGGTCTCATCTACAGCCGCCTGAACAACCCTGACCTGCAGATCCTGGAAGAACGGCTGTGCCTGTGGGACGAAGCCGAAGAATGCGCGGTGTTCGAGAGCGGCATGAGCGCCATCAGCACCGCCTTGTTGGAGTTCCTTTCGCCCGGTGATGTGCTGCTCTTCAGCAACCCCTTGTACGGCGGCACCGACCACTTCATCAAACAAACGCTCACGCGCTTCGGCATCGAAGTGATGGGCTTCTACCCGTGGGAGCAGGACCAACTGCCCGAGCTGGTGGCGGCGAGCGGCAAGGCCGACCGCATCCGCATGATCTATGTGGAGACGCCCACCTACATGGGTCCGCTGTGGCAGCATCCGTTGAAGCTCGGCGCAGACCTCGTGCTCTACAGCGCCACGAAGTACATCGGCGGCCACAGCGATGTGATCGCTGGCGCGTGTCTGGGGTCGCATGAGCTCATCGCCCGGGTGAAGGGTATGCGCACCTTCCTGGGATGTATGGCCGGCCCGTGGACCGGTTGGCTGCTGTTGCGGAGCCTGGAAACGCTCAAGGCCCGCATGGACATCCAGGCCGAAGGTGGACCGTGTGTTCTACCTGGGTCAATTGGATGCGGCCCGCGACAAGGCCATCTACGACGAGCAATGCCTGGCCGCCGGTGCCATGCTCTCCTTCACGGTGAAGGGTGGCGAGGCCGAAGCCTTCCGCTTCCTCAACCATTTGAAGCTGGTGAAGCTCGCGGTGAGCCTCGGAAGCACTGAATCGCTGGCCGAACACCCGGCCACCATGACGCACGCTGGCGTAGACCCTGAAGAACGCCGCAAGCTGGGCATCAGCGAAAGCCTCATCCGCCTCAGCGTAGGCGTGGA
>JALOLX010000054.1 GCA_025455765.1 Flavobacteriales bacterium
CCGCCAAGATGCGGACCCACCGCGCACTGGGAGAGTTGCGCAGCTACCTTGCCCCGGCACCATGAAGCGTCACTACCGCATAACGCCCCCCGGGCAGCAGGCGCCCACCGATGCCGAACTGGCGCGCTACCGCGATCCCAAGCGGCTGGTGCATGCCTACGAGAAGGCCGTGCGTCGCCCCCAGCGCCCCATCTACCGCGATCCCAAAGCCTTCCTGGCCCTGTTGCTGATCGTGCTGCTGGCATGGCTGCTTTCCGGCCAGCATGAGCGCAGGGACACCCCCCCAGCGGAACCCAGCGGACCACAGCAGCCCGCGCCCTGAACGCCCCGCGCGCGGCTGTGCCCACAGCAGCCCGCGCCCTGAACGCCCCGCGCGCGGCTGTGCGGCTGTGCCGTAGTTTCGCCGCATGCGTGTGTTCCGTTCCATCCCCCTGCTGGTCGCACTGTTCCACCTGCCCGCCTTTGCCCACGAGGGCATGTGGCTGCCCACCCTGCTCAAGAGCATCGAAGGCGATCTGCAGTCCGCCGGCCTGAAGCTCTCCGCAGAGGACATCTACAGCATCAACCGCAGCAGCCTCAAGGATGCCATCGTGCTCTTCGGTGGCGGCTGCACCGCCGAGGTCATCGGGCGTGATGGGCTTATCCTCACCAACCACCACTGCGGCTTCAGTGCCATCACGGACCATAGCACGGTGGAGAACGACCGGCTGAAGAATGGGTTCTGGGCCGCCAACAAAGGGGAGGAGCTGCGCAACCCCGGGCTCAGCGCCACCTTCATCATCCGCATGGAGGATGTGAGCGATCGCATCCTGCCCCAGCTCGATCCGGCCATGAGCGAAGCCGCCCGGCGCGATGTGGTGGCCAGCCTCTCAGAACCCATCGTGAAGGAGGCCACCGAAGGCACCCACTACCGCGCAGTGGTGAGGCCCTTCAACTACGGCAATAGCTATTACCTCATCGTATCGGAGACCTTCCGCGATGTGCGGTTGGTGGGTGCTCCTCCGAGCGCCATCGGCAAGTTCGGCGGCGATACCGACAACTGGATGTGGCCCCGGCACAATGCGGACATGAGCCTGTTCCGCATCTATGCAGGTCCTGATAACAAGCCCGCCGACCCCAGCGATGCCAACGTGCCCTTCAGCCCCCGCCACGTGCTGCCCATGAGCCTGGAAGGGCCGGTGGAAGGGGAGTATGCCATGATCTTCGGCTTCCCCGGCAACACCCAGCGCTACCTCACCTCCTACGCGGTGAGCTACGTGCTGGAGAAGGCCGATCCCATGCGCGTGGAGATGCGTACCGCCAGCCTGGAGGTGATCGATGCGGCCATGCGCAGCAGCGATCGCACCCGGTTGCAGTATGCCGACAAACAGGCCGGCATCAGCAACGCCTGGAAGAAGTGGATCGGGGAGATGCGCGGCCTGAAGGAACTGAACACCCTGGCGCGTAAGCGCGAACAGGAGCAGGCCTTCCTTGCACGTGCCACCTCTGCTGGTCGCAGCGATCTGCTCACCGTGCTTCCCGAGCTGGAGAAGGCCTACGCCGAGTATATCCCCTACGCCACGGCCCGCGACCTCTTCGTGGAGATGGCTTATTACGGCCCCGAAGTACTGCGCTTCGCCGATGGCTTCCAAGGTCTGGTACTGGAACATGCTCAGCTCAGCGCCCAAGGCAAGCTCCAAGCCGAGCGCGATCAGCGCCTGGCTGCGGCGGATGCCTATTTCCAGAACTACGATGTGGAGGTGGACAAGCGCGTGTTCAAGGCGCTGATGCCCATCTACCGCAAGCACGTGCCCGCCGCGCTCGCCCCGGCGTTCCTCAAGGAGCTGGATACCCGCTATAAGGGCAACGTGAATGCTTGGGTGGATGCGCTCTATGCCAAGAGCGCCTTCACCGATGCAGCGCGCTTGAAGAAGGCCTTCGCCAAGCCCAAAGCCTCCAGCTATGCCAAGCTGGCGAAGGACCCCCTGTTCCAAGTGAGCCGCAGCATCTTCACCAACTTCCTGCAGGAGGTGCGGCCCCAGCATACGGTGCTGAGCGAGCGGATCGAAGGGGCCATGCGCCGCTACGTGAAAGGCCAGATGGACCTGGAACCCGGACGCACCTTCTGGCCCGATGCCAACAGTACCCTGCGCCTTTCCTACGGCAAGGTGGAAGGCAGCAGCCCCCGCGACGGCGTTGCCTACAAGCCCTTCACCACCCTGGACGGGGTGATGGAGAAGTACATCCCCGGCGATGTGGAGTTCGATGTGCCCCAGCGCCTCATCGATCTTTACCGGGCGAAGGACTACGGCCGCTATGGCGTGAACGGAACGTTGCCAGTGTGCTTCACTTCTTCGCTGCACACCACGGGTGGCAACAGTGGCAGTCCGGTGCTCAATGGTCGGGGCGAGCTCATCGGCCTCAATTTCGATCGCAGCTGGGAGAGCACCATGAGCGATATCCAGTTCGATCCGGAGAAGTGCCGCAACATCTGCGTGGACGTGCGCTACATCCTGTTCCTGATCGACAAGTACGCGGGTGCCACACACTTGCTGGATGAGATGATCCTGGCACCGGCTCCCGCGCCCATGCCATTGATCGAACTCCCCCTGCACCGATGAGCAACTGGGAAGAGCGGCCGGAAGGCCTTTGTCGCACCTTCGAATTCGGGGACTTCGTGCAGGCGTTCGCCTTCATGACCCGGGTGGCGCTCATTGCGGAGCGCATGGGCCATCACCCCAGCTGGACAAACACGTACAACACGGTCAGCATCGTGCTCAATACCCACGATGCAGGTGGGGCAATAACCGACAAGGACCATCGATTGGCAAAGGCCATCGACAAGGTGGTGTAACGGGCGGCGAACATGGCCAAGCAAAAGCCCCGATGGAGCGTTCCACCGGGGCTTTCTGTTGGGTGTGATCCTGTTCAGATCTTCTCCACGTTGGCCTTGATGCGGAGGAGGGTCTCCTTCGGCTCGGTGTTGGCCACCACGGTGACGGTCTTGGTCTGAGCGTTCTCCTGCTTACCGGGTTTGTATTCCACCTCGATCTGACCGGTACCACCGGGAGGGATGGGGTTCTTGGGGTAGTTGGGCACGGTGCAACCGCAGCTGCCGTTGGCGGCTTCGATCAGCAGGGGCTCGCTACCGGTGTTGGTGAAGGTGAAGACCTTCTTGTTCTCGGAGTCCTGCTTGATGTTGCCGAAATCGTGCTCGTATTCGGCGAAGGTGATGGTCGTTTTAGGGGTATTGTCCACCGCTTCGGCCGGCTTGGCCATGGGGTCGAAGGTGCTGGCGTTGGGGCTGGCAGCAGCAGGCGTGCTGGTGGCCACGGCGCTTGAAGCGTCGCTTGCCTTATCACCGGAGAACTGTTGCACCGCCAGGGCGACGAGCGCCACTGCGATCACGGCGAGCAGGCCGATCTGGATCTTGTCTTTCATGGGTCGAAGTGTTTCGTCGGATGGTTATTGGGAGTGCAAATTTAAGGGCTCTCCCATCCATCGGTGAAGGTTAACGAAGCATTAACAAGGTACTTGGGCTATCGGGCCATGCCCAGGCGCGAATAGGTGTTGTCCGTCAAGGCTTCCAAGGCACGCTGGAAGCTGCGGTCCACCGGATTCTCCGCATTGATCACCATCCAGTAGGCTGAAGTGTCCCACAGGTCCCTGGCGATCAGTGCTTTGAGTCGTGTGTCGATCAGTTCGCGTGAGCGGGTGATGCCGGTGTCCTCGCGGTTCACGCCTTCGCTTTCACCGGCGGCCACCAGCAGTTCCAGCAGGGCGTCGGATACGGTGAACCCATCCAGGAAGGCCTTGGGGCTGGGGTATGACTTCAGCAGTTGGGTACGTTGCTCATCCACATATTGCAGGGCGAAGGTGTTCAGCACCCCCCGTCGCACCAGTTGACCGAAGTAATTGGAGCTCTGGGAGGTATCGATGGGTACGAACAGGTCCGGGGAGATGCCACCACCCCCATAGACCACCCGCTTGTTCATGGTGTAGTACTTCACCGTATCGGCCGGGTGCAGGCTGTCCGCAGAGGTGAGCTCCCCGCTTTGCAGGCGCTGGCTCTTTTCCTGCTGATAGGCTTCCACGCCCTCCTCATACGACTTCTGGATGCAGCGTCCGGAGGGTGTGAAGTAGCGCGATACGGTGAGGCGCACGGCCGAGCCATCGGGCAACATCACAGGTCGCTGTACCAGGCCCTTACCGAAGCTGCGGCGCCCCACGATGAGGCCGCGGTCCCAGTCCTGCACGGCACCGCTGACGATCTCACTGGCACTGGCCGATCCTTCATCCACCAGCACCGCCAGGCGGCCCTTCTCGAAAGCACCGTCCTTGGTTGCGAAGGTCTCGTCGCGCGGAGCGTTGCGGCCTTCGGTGTACACGATCAAGCGCCGGTCGCCCAGGAACTCATCGGACATTTCGATGGCGGTGCGCAGATAGCCACCACCATTGCCTTGCAGATCCAGGATGAGGTCCTGCATACCCGCCGCCTTCAGCTCGCTCAGCTTGGTGCGGAACTCCTTCATGGTGGTGGCACTGAAGCGGCTCACCTTGATGTAGCCCACCTTGGGTGTGGCCATGTACGCTGCCTCCACGCTGAAGATCGGGATCTTGTCGCGGGTGATGACGAACTCCAACAACTCGGGTTCGTTCCGCCGCTGGATGCCCACCTTCACCTTGGTGCCTTTGCGGCCGCGCAGCCTGCTCATCACATCGCTGTTCTTGAAGCCCACACCCGCAACAGTGGTGTCGTTGATGGTGATGATGCGATCGCCCGCCCGGATGCCGAGTCGTTCCGAAGGCCCGCCGGCAATGGCGTCCACCACATAGATGGTGTCGCGGATCAGGTTGAACTGCACGCCGATGCCATCGAAGTTGCCTTTCAGGGGTTCGTTCACTTCCTCCAGCTCCTCTTTGGGAATGTAGACGGAGTGCGGGTCCAGCTGTTCCAGCATACGGACGATGGCAGCCTCCACCAGTTCGTCCTTGTTCACCTCGTCCACATACATGCGGTCGATGTGATAGAGCAGGCTTTCCAGTTTACTGGCCGCTGCGCCGGTCTGGTCCTGTGCGAAGGAAGGTGAGAGGCTGATGGTGCCCGCCACGAACGCACATGCGCGCAGCAGGAGGGGTACGGACCTGGAAAGCATTGTCACAATGTAACGGATGAAGGGCGTCAACGGTTGCCCGGGGCTGTTAAGATCTGTTGCGCGCCGCCTTGCACCGTGCGGAACCGGACGCTGGCCTGCCTGCCAAGGTCATCCGTGACCGTGAGCAAGTGTACGCCATTCGCGAGGCGCAGCGCGTGTTGATGCACCCCGTTCGTGCCGCCCAGGGCGATACCGTCCAACGACCAATGGAGCGTGGCGCCCGGCTCGCGATGGGTGGCCAGTGCCACAAGGTCGGCCTTGCTTCCGTCCATGCCAACTGGCAGGTACAGGGTGGCGCCGTTCTCCGGGTAGATCACGGCGGGCCCCAGTTCGTGGTCGGTACCCGATCCGGCAGCCCATGGCGGCATGCGCTGGTATTCTGGATGGCGTTGCGCATAGTAATGTTCAATGGCCGGCGGCAGGATGAACCAAGCAAGGCTGATGCCAGGATCGCCGCCATCCACACGCACCCGGCGCTCATTGTCCACGCGCAACAGGCGGTGGTAGGGGCAGGGAGCGGTGCGTTGGGCTGCCCTGGTGATCAGTAGCGTGTCCACGTCAGGGCAGTCCACCGATGCCTTGTGCCCGCTCCGCACACACACGCTCATGGGCATCAGGTCATCCACGGGCACTGGCCATGGGGCGCCCTTGGGAAGCAGACCAAAGAGTTCGAAGAGGATGGGCGCTGCCGCCACCGTCCCGGTGAGTCCGGGCCTTCCTTCGCCGTTCGCGTTGCCCACCCACACCCCCACCGCATGGGTGCCGTCCACCCCGATGGCCCAGGCGTCCCGATGCCCGAAGCTGGTGCCCGTCTTCCAAGCGATCGTGTGCTGGTCATTGAAGTGCTGCCAGCCGGTCGCTCCCTCGGGACGTTGGGTGCGGAGCAGGGCTTGCAGCGTGTGGTACACGGTTCCGGTGGATAAGGGGGACGATACTGCGTTCGACATCGACCCTCGGTCATCCTGCCAGATCACCGGAGGATGAACAGGTGCCGCATGATCGATCGTTGTGGAGCTGTCCACGAGCACGCGGACCAGGGATGCATATGCGCCGGTCAGTTCCCACAGCGTGCTCTCTGCGCCGCCCATCACCAGTGCCAGCCCGTAGTGTTCTGCGCTGCGGTCGATGTGGTGGAGGCCCATGCCATGGAGCGTGCGCAATGCGGCTGGCACGCCCAAACGGCGCAGCGCGCGCACGGCGGGCACGTTGAGCGAACGGGCCAGTGCCTCCGAAGCGGGCACGGCGCCATCGTAACCCTCATCGAAATTGCGCGGCGCGAAGCCTTCGTACTGGGTGGGCACATCGGCAATGAGCTGGTCGGGCATCCATTCCCCCTGGGTGATCATGGCGGCATGGATGAAGGGCTTCAGCAGGCTGCCCGTGCTGCGCGGGGCTTGAACGATGTCCACGGCACCGGCAGCACCACCCGCGTCGGGCTGATTGCCGATGTAGGCGCGCACCGCACCACTTCGGACCTCCATGACGAGCACGGCCGCGTTCATTACGCCATTGGCCCGTTGCGTTGGTGCATGCCTGCGCAGCACCTCTGTGGCCTGGCGTTGGAGATCGGCGTCCAGCGTGGTGCGCACGCGTTGTGCGGCCCTTCCGCTGCGCTCGGCATGGTCCAGAAGATGCGGTGCCAGCTGGGGGAGCGGGAGGGGTGCAGCTGGCAACGGCTCTTCGATGGCCAGGCTCCAGGTGAGGCTGTCAATGGTGCCGTTGCGCACCAGTTCGCCCAGCAATCGGTCGCGCTTGCGCTGCAAGGCATCGCGTGACCGGCCGGGGTGGATACGTGCGGGGGCGTTGGGCAACACGGCGAGGGTGGCGCTCTCTGCCCAGCTCAGCTCGCTCGCTGCCCTGCCGAACCAGCGCCACGCGGCCGCTTCCAAGCCCACCACGTTGCCACCGAAGGGCGCATGGTCCGCGTAGTGGCGCAGGATGGTGCGCTTGTCCCAGTGCCATTCGATGCGTAGGGCGAGCAGTGCTTCGCGCAACTTCTGGTGCCAGGTACGGGGGGCATTCCCATAAGCCAACCGCGCCACCTGCATGGTGATCGTGCTTCCGCCGGAGATGACCCGGCCGGCCCGCTGGTTCTGTTGAAAGGCCCGGACCAGTGCCGGCAGGTATACCCCCCCGTGCCGATGGAACTGACGGTCCTCGAAGGTGAGCAGACAGCGCTCGAACCGCTCGGGTACTGAGCCCGTGGATGGCATGCGCCACTGTCCATCAGCTGCCACGCGTGCCGCGAGCAACCTGCCGTCGTGGTCCTCGAGCACGGTGCTCGCAGGGGCCATGAAGAGCGGGCCTACAGGGTACAGCGCAAGGCCAAGGAGCAATGCAGCCAACATCCAGAGAGCAGCCGTAGCCCCGAACCGATGACGCTGTCGTTCGCTCACGCCCCGCAAAGGTGCGGCATTGCGATACCTTTGGGCATCATGCGGTTCGCTCGTTCGATCTCAGCCCTGTGCGGATGGCTGATGCTGATCCTGTCCACCACACATGCACAGGAGTGGCGCCCGGCACCAGTGCCATTACAGGTGCGCCATACACCGGTGCCCGTGGTCCTGGCCTCAGCCTTTGATGGTGCGGTAGCGGCTGAAGATGATGATCGGCGTGCGCGAGAAGGTCGATTGCCGTTGTATGCGCGCTTCGTGCCGTGTGCGGTGGATCCGTTCGCTGAAGGTGTCTGGCACACATTGGCGAACGGTGACCGTGTCTGGCAGGTGGCCTTAAGATCGCCCGGGGCACGCGCAGTGGAAGTGGTGCTGGATGGTGTGGATGTTCCCGAGGGTGCGTTGTTCACGTTCCACGATGGTACGGGTGCGCAACTTCAGGGCGGCTACGGTGCCGAGCATGCGGCGCGCTCCGGTGTGATCACCTCGTTGCCGGTGTCCGGCGATCGGGTGGTGGTGGAGTACTACGAACCCGTCGGTGTGCCCTTCCGGGGCAGCTTTCGCATCGAACGCCTCCTGCACAGCTACCG
>JALOLX010000055.1 GCA_025455765.1 Flavobacteriales bacterium
CGGAAGGGGATCTTGGCCAGGAAGGCATTGGTGACGGCGTTCTGGGCCTTCACCCATTCTGCCGTTTCGGCGCTGGTGTCGTTCTCCAGCCAACGGTAGGGATCGGCCACCCAGGTGCCATGCAGGCTGTCACCTGCGGTGCTGTCCTGGCGGGTGGTGGGATAAGCGAATTGCTCCACGGTAGGTGCTTTTGCGGTGTCGCCGCAGGCTTGTAGGCCCAGGGCGAGCACACCGATGACTAGGGGGAAGGACGTGCGCATGAGGGGAATGGTCCGCGCTGATGCGGAACGGGCGCAAAAGTAACGGGACCCGCATGGACCGGATCCCGTACCAAAGGGATGAGCGGTTGACCGATCCGTCAAGCGCGAAGGCGCTTCTCCTGGGCTGGTGTGCTGAGGGCATACACCGTGCCCGGTCCAGGCACCAGCTCTGCCACCGTGCCGAGCTGTCCTGCGAGGGTCTGGATGAGTTCCATACCCAGGCTGTTGGGGCGTTCCCACTTGGAGCGATCGGGCAAGCCCACACCGTCGTCGCCGATGCGCAGGCTGAGCCCGCCATTGGCATCGCTGTCCAAGTGGAGCAGGATGGTGCCTTGTTTGCGACCCTTGAAGGCGTACTTCAGGGAGTTGGAGATGACCTCGTTGATCAGCAGGCCCAAGGGGATCAAGGTGTCCACACTAAGCGTGGGGATGTTGATGCGGATGTCCTGGTGCAGCTCGGTGTCGATGGTGTAGGCGTAGCAGAGGTCCCGCGTGAGGTGTGAGAGGTACGTGTTCACATCGATGTTGGCCAGGTCCTTGCTCAGGTAGGTCTGTTCATGCACGAGGGCCATGGCGCTCACACGGTTCACACACTCGTTGAAGAGCTCCAGCGTGCGTTCGTCCTTCACCTGGTCCATCTGGAAGCGGATCAGGCTCTTGACGATCTGCAGGTTGTTCTTCACGCGGTGGTGGATCTCCTTGATCATCACTTCCTTCTCCTCCTTGCTCAGCATGGTCTCACGCAGCTCGCGGTTGGTGGCCTCCAGCACACGGTGGGCCTCTTCGAGCTGGTTGGAACGCTTGCGGCTTTCCTCCAGCAGCTTGTCGCGCACACTGGTCAGCCATGCGAGCACCACGGCCATCAGGCAGGCTGCGATGAGCAGCACGCGGGCTTCGCTCCAACGGGCACTGAGGGTGGCGGAATGGTTGCTGAGGCCTTGTTCATGTACGGCGCGTGAAGCACGGTCCAGCGCCTGTTGGGCCTTCTGCAGCATGATCTGGATCACCGCCTCGCTAGAGCGGAGCTCGCTCCATTGGGCCCGGTCGGCCATGATCTGCCCGTGGAGCGAATCGGCCTGGTGCAGGTAACGGTGAACCGTGGAAGGCATCTCCGTCATGCCCGGTGAGTCGGCGAAGCGCTCGGCCACCTGGTCCACACGCTGACGCAGGCGTTCCAACTCGGGGTCCCACTGGTATTGCTGGGTGCTGAGGTCCACCCGGTGTACCAGGCCCAATTGGTGGATGCCCTGGCCGATGCCGTTGAGCTCTTCGAGCAGCTTCACTTCGTGTGCGATCCGGCGCTGTAGCTCGGAGGAGCGGGAGACCAGGACGATGCCATAGGCGATGAAGGCAATGGCGACCACCGTGACCACGAGGGGCCAACGGCGCAGGGGTACAGAGGCGAAGTGGGACATGGTGCGTCCCTTTCAACGGCAGCGCGGCCGCAGGGTTGCACCTCCGGATGCGAGGGCCTCAGTCCTGTGCGTTGGCCCGGAGCCGCGCCTCAAAGGCGTTGAGCAAGGCCTTGATGCGCTCATCGGCGGCCTCCTGCAGTTCCTGCTGCAAGCGCAGGGCATTGCTGCGGCTCATGCCGGGTACCTTGCGTCCCACCGTGGTGGCGCGCATCAACGCACCCACGTGGATGCCTCCCATGGTGGTGTTGCGGTTGCCGGTGTGGCTCAGGTCGGTCACCATCACGCGGCATTCCCCGGCGCTCACCCGGATGGTCACCTTGTACTGCACCACGCCCATGGTCTCTTCCCGCATGGTGAGCATGACCGAGCGGAAGTTGAAGCGCGCCGTGGCATCAAGGGAGCCATTGGTGCGGTCGCTGCTGAGCAGGCGGGCACCGGGTTCCTTGCCGAAGGTCCAGGTCCAGGCCTCCATGGCCTTGTCGTGCAGCTGCACTGCATTGAGCGCCACGTTCACCGAGCGGCTGTAGCTGAGCGCGCCGCCCGGCTGCCCTTCCGGGGACTGGGCTGCACCGGTGCGCAACAGGGCAAAAAGGAACAGGGTGAACAGGATCCGCACGGTGCAAAGTTAGGACGATGCGCAGGAGGGTTACCTTCGCCCCCCTATCCAACATCATACCACATCCACATGCAGCAGAGCGGAAGCAAGGCCCTGAAGGTCGGGGTCTTCTACGATGGGAGCTATTTCACCCACGTGAGCAACTACTACAACTACGTGCATTCGCACCGCCGACGCCTGCACATCGGCGGCTTGCACGACTACATCAAGCACATGGTGGCCGAGCGCGAAGGCACCCGGCCCAACCTGTGCCACATCATCGACGCCCACTTCTTCCGGGGTCGCTTCACCGCCCGCGAGGCGAACGAGAAAACGAACCAGCTCTACTACGACCGGGTGTTCGACGATGTGCTGATGTACAACAACGTACAGACCCATTACCTGCCCGTGAAGGACATGATGGGGCGCAAGCGGGAGAAGGGCATCGACGTGCTCATGGCCCTGGAGACCTACGAACTGTGCATGCTGAAGCGCTACGACGTGGTGGCCTTGGTGGCCTCCGACGGAGACCATGTGCCATTGGTGCGCAAGCTGCATGCCCTGGGCTGTAAGACCATGCTGCTGGGTTGGGACTTCGAGTTCACCGACCAGGAGACCGGCGAACTGCAGACCACCAAGACCAGCACCGACCTGTGGAACGAGGTGAGCTATCCGCTGCCCATGCACGACCTGATCGAAGAGGGTCTGCGCGACGATGACGAGGTGATCCGCGATGTGTTCGTGCTCCGTGACAGCAGCCGCGATACCGAACAGGAGGGCTTCGAGCGCCCACCGGTGACCATGGTGGATGAAGAGCGCCATCGCAGCACGGTGATGAGCCTGATGAACGGCTACGGCTTCATCCGCTACCCGGACAACAACCTGTTCTTCCGCTACGACGACCTGCAGGGCTTCGGCTTTGACGAGCTGGCGATCAACGATGAGCTGGAGTTCAACATCGCGGTGAACCACAAGGGTCAGCGCGTGGCGCGGAACATCACCCGCGTCGATCTCTAGGAGGACCGATCACGGCAGGGCCGGGTGGCGGAGCACCAGCGTAAAGGTGCTGCCGGCACCCGGCCCCGCACTTTCCGCCAGCAGATCACCTCCCATGGCACGGGCCCACTGTCGGGCGCGCGCCAGCGTGGATCGTCCTTGCGCCTCACCCGCGGTGGTGCGCGAGCTCAACCAGGCGTACCGCACGAACACCTGGTCCAGATCAGCAGGGCTGAGGCCCACGCCTGTATCCATGACCTGCAAGGACACCGTGGTACCATGGTGCTGGGCGTTCACCGTCACCGACGCACCCGCAGCGGAGAACTTGGAAGCGTTGGAAAGCAGCGCGTTCAGGAGTTCGAACAGTTGGTCCGCGTGACCCAGTACATGCAGCCCTTCGGGTAGGTCCACCAGCACGGTCTGTTGCTTGCGGTCGAAGCGATGCCGCAGCCCTTGCACGACCCTTTCCACCAAGGGCGCAAGCAGAACTGCGGTGCAGGGAAGGGTGTGCATATGGCGCACCACACCCATGTCATCGAGCAGTTGTTCCACCTCG
This sequence comes from Flavobacteriales bacterium, assembly GCA_025455765.1. Taxonomy (GTDB): domain Bacteria; phylum Bacteroidota; class Bacteroidia; order Flavobacteriales_F; family PHOS-HE28; genus PHOS-HE28. Next base: position 3,823 of record JALOLX010000055.1, read on the forward strand.
CGCAAGGCCTTGAACTGCTGCTGCTCGCCGAACTCAACGAGCTGCTTCTGTTCGGGGTCAACGGCTCCGGCTGCCAAGTGCTGCAGGACCTGGTGCATGCCCGCAAGGCGGTTGCGCAGGTCGTGGGCGAACTTGTGAAGGCGCTCGGCCTGGGGCCCGTTGCTCAGCAGATCGTCCGGGCGGGCCATGGCATCAGTTCTGTGCGAAACGCATCAGCACATCCTCCAGCGAGTCGGAATTGATCGGCTTGGAGAGGTAATGGCAGCCCTTCAAATGGCCGATCGCCTCGATGATCTCGGGCTTTGTGCTGGCCGTAAGGAAGAGGATGGGGATCTCCTCCTTGGCGTGGATCTCCTGGGCCAGCTCCAAGCCGTTCTTGTCGCCCTTGAGGTAGATGTCCATGATGATGATGTCGGGATGCACCTCCTGAAGAAGCGCCTCAGCCTCTTCCGAACTGCGAGCGGAACCGACCACTTCAAATCCAAGCCCCTCCAGCTGGAGGCGATAGCCGAACGAGATGATGGTCTCGTCCTCGATGATGATGACCTTTTTCATGGGAGAGTGGTGGCTAGGGACATCGATCAGGCACGTGCCCGAGCGCGCAAAACCTGTTCGAAGCTATCCACAGAAAGGGCTTTTTCAACATACCCGCTCACCGAAGCCAGTGAAAGGGCCTTCTCCTGGTCCATCGGGCGATTGCTCGAAGAGAACATGAACACGGTGGTGAGGTCGCTCGGGAGCAGGCCTTCCGCCTCGCATTGGGTGATGAGCTCGAAGCCGTTCATGCGCGGCATGTTGATGTCCACGAACATCAGGTCAGGTAGGTCCTCGCCGCGACGCAGGTGCTCAATGGCTTCTTCAGGCGCCGTGTAGCAGGTGAGCCTGCCTGCATAACCGGCCTTCTTCAGCACCAATTTGGTCACGAAGTTGCAATCGTCCTCATCGTCCACCAGGAGGATGTGGGCGGGGTGCGGCAGGGCCGAAGCGTGCATGTGCATGATGGCCCGTTCTACGCAACCGAAGGCCGTTGGGTTGCCTTCGAACCGCCATCGTACTAGCGAAGCTGCTGTTCGAAGCGGGCCACATCGTCCGGCGTGCCCAGCAGGTAGAGCATATCGTCCGTAAGGATGCGTTCGGTGGCGGGCGGCGGCGCAATGAAGCGCCCACCCCTGCGGATGGCGAGCAATTGGATGCCGCAGCGCTCGCGCAATTGCAGCGCGGCCAGGGTGTGCCCCACCACCTTGTTGTGCCCCAAGGTCACCGTGATGGTCACCAGGTCCATGCCCGCAGAGGCGCTCACCGCGCTTGTCGGGCTCTTCAGTCGGTTGGTGCCCTGTCCCCGCAGCAAGCCATAGTGGTCGCGGCGTACCCCACCGATGAGCTCCTGGATGCGGTCTTCAGGCACCAGGTAGCGCCGCAGCACGCGGTGAAAGATCTGGATGCTGGTCTCGAACTCCTCGGGGATCACATCGTTCGCGCCAACGTCGAGCAAGGCACGCATCTCGCGCACATAGCGTGTGCGAACGATGACATAGGCGGCACTGCTCATACTGCGCACGGCCACCACGATGTTGCGCGTAACGGCCGCATCGCTGATGGCCACCACCACCACGCGCGCACGCTCCACATGGGCACGCTCCAGCAGATGCACCTGCGCACCATCGCCCACCAGCACCACGAGCCCCAGCTTGCGTGCCTTCTCCGCCAGGTCCGGGTCCGATTCCACCACCACGCAGTTCACCCCGCTGTTGATGGCGGAGCTGGCCACGTTCTGCCCGTTGAGGCCGAACCCGATGATCACCAGGTGGTCGCGCAGGATCCGGGCCTGGCTGCGGTCCTGCTCCTGGCGCACGCGCACCAACCGGTCCAAGCGCTTGGCCGCACGCGCGGGAACGAAGGAGAGGAAGGTGCGCCGCACGATGCGCTCTGCATATTCCAGCATGAACGGCGTGGCGCCCATGCTGAGGATGGCCACCGAAAGGAACAGCTGATAGTGCGCCTCGCTCAACAGCCCATCATCCAAGCCGGGCATGGCCAGGATGAAGCCGAACTCGCCCAACTGGAACAGCGCGAGACCCGTCATCATGGCCGTGCGCAAGGGATATCGCAGCACCCATACCGATAGCATGGTGGCCAATACTTTCAGTACGGTCATGCCGATGAAGAGCCCGAGGATGAGGAACGGTGAGGCCAGGAAGCTGCCCAGGTCCACGAGCATGCCGATGCTCACGAAGAAGAAGCTCATGAACAGCTCGTGGAAGGGGAGGATGATACCCGTTGCATGGTAGGCATGGTCCGTTTCGCTGATGATGAGCCCGGCGAAGAAGGCGCCCAACGCGAGCGATAAGCCCAAGGCCTGGGTGGCATAGGCGGCCGCAAAGCAGATCACCACGATGGTGATGATGAAGAGCTCGTTGCCCTTGCCCTTCACGGCCTGCTTGAGGATGCGCGGCACCACGTACCGCCCGCTCACGAATACGGCCACCAGGAGCAGTACCATCTTGCCCAGCAGCAGGAACAGATCGCCACTGAGGTCGCTGCTCTTACCCGCCAGCATCGGCGTCACCAGCATCATCGGCACCACGATGATGTCCTGGAAGATCAGGATGGCCGTGGAGGCGCGGCCGTGCGCGGCATCCATCTTGCCCTGCTCCTGCAGCACCCGCAGCACGATCGCGGTGCTGGACAGGGTGACAAGGAAGCCGATGAAGATGGCGCTCTCGGTGCGCATGCCGAAGAGGCCCAGTACGAAGGTGACCGCCGCCGTGGTGAGGCCCGCTTGCAACAGACCGCCGATGAACACCGTGCGGCCGAGGGAAGCGAGCTTCTTCAAGCTGAACTCCATGCCAATGACGAACAGCAGCAGGATGACCCCGATCTCGGCCATGGCCTCCACGCTCTCCACCTCGTGCACCCAGCCCAGCCCGTGCGGACCGGCAACGATACCGGTAACGATGAAACCCAGGATACCCGGCAGGCGGAAGCGGCGGAACAGCAGCAGGATACCGGCCGCCAGGCCCAGGATCACCACAAGTTCGCCGAAGAGGGGTGCGTGCATGGCTTACTTCTTGAACACCAACCAGACCGCCGCTACCAACAGGACGCCCGCCAACGCGTGGTTCCAGCGCAGCACTTCGTGCTTGAAGGCAACAAGCGTGAACAAGGTAAAGACCGCCAGGGTGATCACCTCCTGAAGCACCTTCAACTGCACCAAGGTGAAGGGACCGCCGTGGTCCACATGCCCCATGCGGTTGGCCGGCACCTGCAGCACATACTCAAAGAAGGCCATGCCCCAGCTCAGCAGAATGATGCTGAAAAGCCCCAGGCTGCGCGACCATTCGAAGTCCTTGAACCGCAGGTGGCCATACCACGCCAGGGTCATGAACACGTTGGAAAGCAGGAGCAGACCGATGGTGCCGAGGCCTTTCATGGCGGGTGGATGCATGGGGCCAAAGGTCGCAACCGGGCAAGGCCGAGCTGTACCCAACAAGCGCCGTTCATCGACGGGATGATGTTGGTGCTGCCGGGAACTGGTAGCCATCGCTTCTGGGCAGGCCGAGGCCCAGGGGGAGCGTCGGAAGCCTCAGTCTTTCGACTGCTTCCAGGTGCTGTAACGGCTGGTGATGGGCGGACGGTCGGCAGGTACTTCGCGCAGGGGCTCGCAGGGGGTGAGCGTGGCGTGCAGCTCCGCAGGCAAGCCTTGGTAGAGGCGGGTGCCTTCGCTCTTCCAAGCGATCATCGCATCGCTCACCTCCTTGATGGCCTTTGCGGGGTTGCCAACGATGAGCTGCCGGCGTGGCCACACCGTGTCCGCAGCCAGGAAAGCCAGCGCCCCCACGATGCACTCCTCGCCCAGCACCACATTGTCCATCAGCACCGCGTTCATGCCCACCAAGCAGTTGCGGCCCACCTGCGCCCCATGGATGATGGCCCCGTGCCCGATGTGCGCACCTTCCTCCAACCGCAC
>JALOLX010000056.1 GCA_025455765.1 Flavobacteriales bacterium
CCGGGTTGCCGGCACCGCTGAAGTTGAGGTCGGCCGTGAGGGCGGCGATGAAGTCGTTCACACCTGTGGCGAAGGGGATGGTAGGGAAGGGTGAGGCCATATTGCCATTGCCGTTGAAGGCGATGTAGCCGTTGCTGCCGATCCAGATGAACTTGCGCATGTACCAGTAGAAGGGCATATCGGTCTGCATGACGAAGGGTCCCACCAGATTGTCATCGGCGAGCCCGGTGACGAGCGTTCCGGTCGTGCTGATGTCGACCCAGTCGAATACCGGGCCTCCGGGTTCGTTGCTATCGATCCACGTATAGCCATAGGCATCAGGTCCGCCGGTTGCTGCGGTGAGCGGCAGTGCGAGGCAGGCCAACAAGCTGAGCGTAAGGTTCCGGTTCATGGGCGAATGGGTTGGGTGGTATCACCAAGGTACGGGGTCCTGTTCACATGCGGCACAGCGATCGGACGGAACCTTCCCGGTAAATTCGCGGCCCCATCGCCATGATCACCGCCAAGGAAGCCCGCGTGGAAGCCTTCGTCCTGCACCACCTGGGCGAACGCACCGTGCTCAGCGACTACAGCGCCAAGCTGGAGGGGCCATGGAGACCACGGCGGACATCGTACCGGGCTCGGTGGCCATCGCCAAGCACCTCGAAGCCGTATCGCAACACCATCGCATCGGCGCCAGCGATCTGTTCGTCGTGAAGCTGCGCGACGTGGAGTTCCAGGGCGGGCAGTACGATGCGGTGGGCATCTACAAGTTCGATGCGAAGGAGGTGTTCCTGGAGAGCGAGGTGAAGGGCGAGACCATCGGCATGCGGCTGAAGCGTGGGTTGGGGCAGGGCAAGCCCACGAAGGCCTGTCTGGTGCTCTTCACGCCCGAAGACCCCACGCTGCTGATCCTTGATGACCAAGGCACCACCGAATATTGGCAGAACGACTTCATCTGCCACCGACCCAAGCGCGACCATGTGAACAGCACCCGCAGCGTGTTGGAGATGACCAAGTCGTTCATCACCGAGCAACTGCCCGCGGACTACGAGATCGGCAAGGCCGACCAGATCGACCTGTTGAACCGGTCGGTGACCTACTTCAAGGAGCACACCGCGTTCGATCGCGAGGAATTCGCGCAGGAAGTGTTCCAAGAGGAGTCGGTGATCAAGTCCTTCGAGCGCTTCGGTGATGCGTTCCAGGAGCAGCACGACGTCCACTTCGAGGACAGCTTCACCATCGCTCCCCAGGCGGTGAAGCGGCAGGCGCGCATCTTCAAGAGCGTGATCAAGCTGGACAAGAACTTCCACATCTACATCCATGGCGACCGCTCGCGCATCGAGCAGGGTGTGGACGATCGCGGCCGGAAGTTCTATCGCATCTATTACGACGAAGAGCTGTAGGCACCATGCGCATCCTGCTGCTGGACAACCGCGACAGCTTCACGTGGAACCTGCAGCATCTGTTGGTGCAGCATGCAGCGGTGGATGTGCAGCGCAACGACCGCATCACCGTGGATGAAGTGGCGCGCTACGACCGCATTGTGCTCTCCCCAGGACCGGGACTTCCCGCAGAGGCGGGTGTACTCATGCCGGTGATCGAACGGCTTCACCGCACGCATCCCATGCTGGGCGTGTGCCTGGGCATGCAGGCGCTGGTGGAACACTTCGGTGGAGCGCTCTACAACCAGCCCCGTGTGATGCATGGGGTGGCGGTACCCTGCCATGTGATGGCGAAGGATGAGCCGCTCTTCGCTGGCCTGCCGGATACGTTCGATGTGGGGCTCTACCACAGCTGGGCCGCCGATACCAAGCGCTTACCGGCGGAGCTGGAGATGACGGCGGTGAGCGCGGCCGGCGTGGTGATGGCGGTACGGCACCGGACCCTGCCCGTATGCGGTGTGCAGTTCCATCCGGAGAGCGTACTTACGCCCTGGGGACCGCGCATCATCGCCAACTGGATGGCGTTGTGATCAGAAGAGCAGGTTCTGCTGTTCGCCGAACGGACGCCGCAGCTCATACTTCAGATCCCGGAGGATGCTGGCCTTCACGTTGATGCGGAACATGAAGCTCTTGCGCAGGCCGATGGGGATGATGTTGAAGTTGAACTCCCAGCAGTGCAGGTCCCAGTAAAGGTTGAGGGTGGTCGGTGTCCATTCACCAGCAACGATGTCATACCCGCTGCTCACGCCCACCTTCCAGTACTTCAGCACGTTCACGTCGCCGTTGAAGAGCACGCTCTGGCGCTCGGTATCGGCGAACTCCGTGGGCCCGGTGTAACTGCGGTTCACGTCGTAGCTGTAGTTCACGCTCAGGCGCCAGGGCAGGCTGAAGTTGACCGATGCTCCTTTGGAGGGATCGCTGTCCTTCACCACCTCGGGATCGGTGGAGCCATTCCCAGTGGACTGCCCGTAGCGCTTGCTCTTCAGGTCGAAGCCGAGCGCCACGTTGGTGTAGACCATGCGAGCGAGCTGTCCGGTGGCATCGCGGTGCGAGCGTTCGTAGCGTTGGCCCAGATCGTTCACTGCATACGGGTCCCACAGGCTCACGAGGTTCAGGTTGAAGGTGTTGAGGAAGGAGGTCCGCGCGGCGATGTTCACCGGGTTCCAACGCAGGGAGTCGCGCAGCAGGTCGTAGCTGGTGGTGATGCCCAGGAAGTCGAGCAGCTTTATCTTCTTGGTGGGATCGGCGCCTCCTGGTGCGGCCGTACTGTCCCGCAAGGCCTTGTTATCGCGCACCTTGGCTTCGATGTTCTGGATCAGGCCCAGGTTGAGGTTGCCGCTGGCCACGCTGTTGGGTTTGCCGTAGATGCCGATGTCGAACGGTGAATAGGACCCTGGCTGACCATTGACACCGAAAGGCCCTTCGATCTCGGTGCTCTGCTCAGGCAGGTAATTGAAGCCCACGGTGGGCGTGATCACGTGGCGGATGGCTTTCAAGCGCTCACCAAAGAAGGTATACTGGCCGTACAACTTGCTGGTCAGCGTGGCTCCCATGCTGTACTCGAACGGGGCACTGAAGCGGGGCACGGTATCGGTCACGGTGAAGGTGGTATCCCCTTCGGTGAAGGCCGTCTTGCGCAGCTGTTGGAAGTACATGCGGTCGGTGATGCGCACTTCCGGGTTCAGGGTGAAGAACTTGTTCTTGATGGTGGTGGAGACCGTGGCGTTGTGACGGATCCCATTGCGCATCTCGCGGCCCAGTGCGGAGAGGTTCTCCAGGTTGAGCCGGTCCTCGGTGGTGCTCAAGCGGTTGTCGAAGTTGGCCGAGTAGTTCACGGCGAACTGGTCGTACCAGCGGGGGCGTGCATCCGGGCCGCGCAGCAGCTGGAACGGCATGATACGCGTGAGGTTGAAGGTGACCGAGGGCAGGGTGATGTCGAAGGTGCGGTTGAGGGTGTTCTGGCTGTGGCGCAGGTTGGCGGTGAGGTTGTAGGGCTTGCCCGGCCAGAGGTGGGTCCAGCTGATGTTGCTCTGGAAGGTGTTGCTGAGGAAGTCGTTGAGCGAGGAGTTGAAGTTGTTGGTGAAGTTCTGGCTGGAGCCCAGGTTCACGCTGGCGTTGAAGCGATCGGTTAGGCTGGCGCGGCTATCCACGGTGTGCTGCCAGCGGACGAAGAAGGTGTTCTGCTGGCTGAAGTTGGGGAACTCGCGGTCGCCATTGAGCAGGGTGCTGCGGCTCAGGTCGAGCGAGCCGCTGTAGTGGTAACGGCTGCGGTACCGGGTGATGCCACGCGCGGCCCAGCTACCGCGACTGTAGATGTCGCCTGTTAGCTGCACATCCACCCGGTCGTTGATGGGGAAGTAGTAGCCGCCGTTGAGCAGGAAATAGCCCAGCTGATCATTGTTGCCCCATACCGGTATCAGGATGCCGCTGCTTCCGCCTTTCTTGTTGGGGAAGAGCCCAAAGGGAACGGCCAGGGGGGTGGGCACCTTACCGATGCGCATGTAGGCCGGACCGGTGACGATCTTATCATCGGGCAGCACCATCATGCGGGTCACGCGGAAGTGGAAGTGGGGGTGGGGCCGGTCGCAGGTGGTGAGCATGCCACGCTTGCTGTGCACCTCCTCGTTGGCCAGGCGCTTGCTGAGGGAGGCATGCACCCAGGCCTGCTGTTCCTGTGTGCGCACTTCGCGGATCAGGCCCTGCTTGCTGCGGAAGTTGTAGCGGATGCTGTCGGCCTCGATGGTATGTCCGCCCTGCACGAAATTGGGCTTGCCGAACACTGCGCCGGCGCTGTCCAGGGCACCAAAGGCCTGTGCTTCCTCGTTCTTCATATCGAGGATGATCCGTTCGGCGCTCAGTTCCACATCGCCATAGGTGACGGTGCTGGCGCCGAACAGGTGGATGGTCTCGGTGGCCAGATCGTAGCGGATGCTGTCCTTGGCCTGATACTTGACAGGAGCTTCCAGTTGCTGCGCCAGCACAGGCGTGGCGGCACACATCAACAGCAGCGTGATGAAAAGTGCAGCGACCAACGAACGACCCGGCCGGATGTGGCAGGTAGCTTCGCCCCTCGAAGGCCGGATGTATGGCGGGCGCGTCATGTTCCTGCCTTCCACAGGGAAAAGCGGGCCGAAAATACCAACTCGCCCCGCGCGGTCCATGCAACGCAGCCGATATATCCGTTCGTATGCCAGTGCCATCGCGCTGTTGCTGCCCCTGCTGTTACTGGCCCAACCGGGCGCCAAGGACCCCAATCGCATCCGCACCATCGTGCTCGACGCTGGCCACGGCGGTAAGGATCCCGGCAACCTGGGCACCGGCCGCTACAAGACCACCGAGAAGCACATCTCACTGAACGTGGCCAAGCTGGTGGGCAAGTACGTGAACGAGGCCTTCCCCGAGACCAAGGTCATCTACACCCGCGAGGACGACCGCTTCATCGAGTTGATGGAGCGCACCAACATCGCCAACCGCGCCAAGGCGGATGTGTTCATCAGCATCCACTGCAACGCCAACGACAACAAGGACCCGCATGGCTGCGAGACCTATGTGATGGGTCTGCACAAGACCGAGGCCAACATGCGCGTGGCCCAGAAGGAGAACGAGGCCATCCTGCTGGAGGAAGGGCATGAGCTGAAGTACGACGGCTACGACCCGAAGGACCCCGAGAGCATGATCGCGCTGAGCCTGAGGCAGAACATCCACTTGGACCATAGCCTGCTCCTGGCCTCGCTCATCCAGAAGCAGTTCAAGGAGCGGGTGGGGCGCCCGGATCGCGGCGTGAAGCAGGCGGGCTTCCTGGTGATCAGCTACACCACCATGCCCAGTGTGCTCATCGAGCTGGGCTTCCTCACCAATCCCAAGGAAGAGGACTTCCTGCAGACCGCAGAGGGCCAGGACTACATGGCCAGCGCCATCTACCGGGCGTTCAAGGAGTACAAGGCCATCGTGGAAGGCGTGGACACGTCGGTGGCGCCGCGTGAAGTGACGCCGCCCAAAGAGCAGCCCGTAACGCAGCCGAAGCCATCGCCCGAGAAGCCGGTGGAACCCAAGGAACAGCCCCCGGTGGTCACTGCGGCCGGCGTGGTGTTCAAGGTGCAGGTCGCCACCAGCAGCAAGCGCATCGCGTTGGAGCCGAAGAACTTCAATGGCATGAGCGGTGTGGAGGAGCATAAAGGGGCCGGTCTGTTCAAGTACACTGTTGGTGCAGCGGCTGATCTGGAAGGCGCGCGCCGTCTGCAACAGGAGTGCAAGGAGAAGGGCTTCGACGGCGCGTTCATTGTGGCGTTCAAGGACGGCGAACGCATCGATCTTCAGGAAGCTGTTAAATTGGCCCGTGGCCGCTGACCCCACCGACCGTACATGACCATACGCCGTGAGTATTCCATTGCCTTGCTCGTGCTCGCAGCGGTGGGGCTGCTGATCTTCGGGTTCAACTACCTCAAGGGCCTCGATCTGTTCCAAAAGCGGAACATCTACCACGTGGTGTACGCTGATGTATCGGGCATCTCCGGCGCCAGCCCCGTCTACTACAACGGTTACAAAGTGGGGCAGGTGATCTCCACCAACCTGGTGAACGCCGGTCGGGGTGGTATCGCAGTGAGCTTCCAACTGAACGAGGACCAGCTTCTCCTTCCCAAGGATACCAAGGTGCGCATCTACAGCGCTGACCTGTTCTCCCGCGCCTTGCAATTGGTGATGGGGGAGAGCACCACCTTGGCAGAGGCGGGTGACACCTTGCAAGGCGATGCGCAGCTCAGCCTTACCGATGCCGTAGGCGAGCAGATCGACCCGCTCAAGCGCAAGGCGGAAGGCATGATCGCCAATGTGGATTCGGTGCTCAGCGCCATGAACCGACTGCTGAACGATTCTGCCATCGGCGACATCGACGCCAGCTTCTCCAGCATCCGTTCCACATTGGAGACCTTCAACGGCACGGCCCAGCGGCTGGACGGCATCGTGGCCACCGAAGCGCAGGCCATCCACCTCATCCTGGAGAACCTGGCCCAGGTGAGCCGCAACCTGGTGGCGTACAACACACGCATCACAGGCATCCTGGCGAACGTGGACAGCACCACCGCCACCCTGGCCGGAGATGAACTGAAGCAGGCCGTGAGCGACCTCTCGAAGAGCAGCGCACAGCTGAGCGCTTTGATGGAGGGACTCCAGGCGGGCCAGGGCTCGCTGGGCGCGCTGCTGAAGAACGACACCCTCTACACCAACCTGGAGCAGGCGAGCAAGGAGCTCGATCTGTTGCTGGAGGACATGCGCCTCAATCCGAACCGTTACGTACACCTGTCTGTTTTCGGCAGGAAGGACCGGCTCCCGCAACTGTCGGACAGCGACGTGGAGCGCATCGCCAAAGCCTTGAAGGAGGCCGAAAAGCCATGATCAGCAACATCCTCTTCGCTCTTGCGCTGGCGGCCGCTGTGGCGCTGTTCACGCGGAACATTCGGCGCGTGATCCGCAACATCCGGTTGGGGCGCGATCAGGTCATCAACGACCGCCCCGGCGAACGCTGGGCAGAAATGGCGCGGGTGGCGCTGGGCCAGAGCAAGATGGTGAGCCGTCCGGTGGCGGGCTTCATGCACATCCTCATCTACGCCGGCTTCATCATCATCAACATCGAAGTGCTGGAGATCATCATCGATGGCCTCTTCGGTACGCATCGCATTGGCGCCTTCCTGGGGCCGGTGTATGACTTCCTCATCGGCAGCTTCGAGGTGCTGGCCGTGGGTGTGCTCCTTGCCTGTGTGGTGTTCATTGCGCGGCGTGCGGTGCTTCAGTTGCCCCGCTTCCACAAACCCGAGATGAAGGGCTGGCCATCGCGCGATGCCATGATCATCCTCGTCGTGGAGATCCTGCTCATGGGTGCCTTCCTCACCATGAACGCTGCGGATATGGTGCTGATGGATCGGTCGGCGCATTTCGCAGGTTCGTTCCCCGTCAGTCAGTGGCTCGCGGCGTGGTTCGGTTTTGGTTCAATGAGCGATGGAACGCTTCACCTCATCGAACGCGGCATGTGGTGGTTCCACATCCTGGGCATCCTGGCCTTCCTTAACTACCTGCCCTACAGCAAGCACTTCCACATCATGATGGCCTTCCCCAACGTGTGGTACAGCAAGCTCACGGCCCGCACCGAGATGAGCAACATGCCGCGCATCACCGGTGAGGTGCGTTCCATGCTCGACCCCTCCGTAGCCCCTCCAGAGGCTGCGGCGCCCCGCATGGTGGCCGGAGTGGAGGTGCCGGAGCGATTCGGCGTGAAGGACGTGTTCGACCTGAGCTGGAAGAACCTGATGGACGCCTACAGCTGCACCGAGTGTGGCCGCTGCACCAGCGAGTGCCCCGCCAACCTCACGGGCAAGTTGCTGAGTCCGCGCAAGATCATGATGGATACGCGTGACCGCTTGGAGGAAGTGGGGCGCAACATCGATGCGAACGCGGGTACCTTCAAGGACGATGGCCAGAGCCTGCACAGCCGCATCAGCGAAGAGGAATTGTGGGCTTGTACCACCTGCAACGCCTGCACCCAGGCCTGTCCGGTCAACATCGATCCGGTGGAGATCATCACCCAGATGCGCCGCTACAAGGTGATGGAGGAGAGCAGCACGCGACCGGCGCTTACGGGCATGTTCAACAACGTGGAGAACAACGGCGCGCCTTGGGCCTTCGGA
>JALOLX010000360.1 GCA_025455765.1 Flavobacteriales bacterium
CCAGGACCATGGAACCCAAGTACCGCACCCTGCTCCAAGCCGTAGCCATCGCCGCTGTGTTCGCCACGGTTTGGTATTACCAGCAACCCGAAGCTCCCCAGGTGGCCGATAGCGCTGTACACGCCGAATGATGCGGCGGGCGCTGCGGAGGTCGTATCTTTCGACTTCCAATCCACGCGTCATGCACCGTTCGCTGTTGTTGCTCGGCATCGTTCCGTTCCTGCTGCTCTCCTCCTGCAAAAAGGAGGATCCTGTGGAACCTACGCCTACGCCCGATCCAGCGCCCACGCAGTTCGACCTGAGCCTTACTGGCGCGCAAGGCGTACGCATGTTGTTGGATGGGCAGGAGGTGAGCATATCCGAGTCAAGCACGGCCAATGTGCTGAGCTTCTACGGTGCTGATGGCAATGTGGTGGATCCGCCAGCCTTGTCCACCAAGCGCTTCTGGGCGGCGCTATATGACGGCAATTTGGATCTGGAGCGATTCCGCATGACGTTGGGGACGCTGGAGTATGAAGGTCCGCAGGTCACTCCGGAAGGCATGGATGCCCTGTTCACCACAGGTGTGCGCACCTTCGGTATTGCCTCCAGTGGGGCGCAGGCCGTGCAATTGGAATACGTTGACGCCACAGGTGTTACCTGGAGCACGGCGTGTGATGCCCAAGCCGGCAGCGCGTTCAACATCACCGAAGTGACCAGTGGCAACGATGGCCTGGGTCACTATGTGATCGCGAAGGCCATCTTCAACGCAACGTTCCGCAATTGCCTGACCAATGCCACACGCACGGCTACCGGTGGTGTGCTGGTGCTGCGGTTCAGGGACGTGTAGGGCTCCGCTTCTCAGGCGTTATTCAGCGTCATCTTCTCATTGATCTGTAACAGGCTGAGCGAACATGCGCTCTAGGCTAATGGTAAGCCCTCGTTCACCGTTGAGTTACTGGCGTAGTGCTTGGTCAGGGATCACGCAAGTGTGTGTTCGCCGTTCATTCCGGTCATCGTGCAGTGAGTGAATGACCACTGCCGCACAATCCACTGAAAGGCTTAGGGTGTTCGTGATCCCGGTCCATTCCGCTGGTCCGAACAGTGGTTCCAGTGGTCTTCGCGCGCACCTGTGATGCGCCCTCGCGCATACACGTGCGAGGCCATCTGCTTGGTCGTAAATGCCGCACCTGTGATGCGCCCTCGCGCATACACGTGCGAGGCCATCTGCTTGGTCGTAAATGCCCTTCCATCCGTCGAGCATCGACCCTTCGTCTGTCGTTATCGCCGATCCTTCCACACAACTGCCGCGTAAGCTTGTCACCGCTTCATCACGCATCCACCTTCGGATCGATGAGGCGCTGCAAGCACCGTGGAACGCACCGTTCATCCCCGCACTGTAGGCGCTGCAAGCTGTTTGCTGTGCGCACTTCTCCTGGCATCCTGCAACAAGGATCCTGAGGTGGTGCCCGACAATCAGGCCCCGGATCATTTCGGTGTGCCCACGGTGATCACGGAGAATTACGTCAATCGCCTCTTCATCGATCTGCTTGGACGCGAGCCGCTCGATGTGGAGATGCAAGCCGAAGTGGCGGCCCTGGAAAGTGCGGGCTTGAGCAGTGCTTCACGCAGTGCATTGGTGGACAAGCTGATGATGAGCACCGCGCCGTTGGCCGATGACAGCAGCTACCGCAACAAGTACCACACCCGCCAATACGAACTGTTCAAAGCCCTGTGCCTCGAAGGCGCCAGCGATGAGGTGATCGATGGCTTCATCGCCAACGCCCAGCAACAGGCGCTCGATGATTCGCTCTCGGGCAATGGCGCCGGACTGAACGCGGCCAACTCCGCGCTGGGCCGATTGCTCGCCGTGAAACGGAGTCGCACCGAATACCGCGATGGGCTCATCACCATCAACGAAGTGATGCGGCGCATGGTGCTCAATGCGGTGTACGACGAGATCCACATGAACAGCTTCAACTACGTGAACGCCACGTTCGACAACCTGCTCGGCCGCTTCCCCACGAACGCGGAGTTCACGGTGGCCTATGCCATGGTGGATGCCGGACAGCCCGGTCTGTTGTTCGGTCAGAGCGGCCAGAACAAGGGCGATTACGCGGCCATCATCACCAGCAGCGCGGAGGGCCATGAAGGCTTGATCAGTTGGTGTTACCGCACCTTCCTGGGTCGGGCACCCAGCAGCGCCGAGGTGTTCACGCTATTGCCCGGGTTCCTGCTGGACCATGACCTGAAGCGCGTGCAGCGCAGCATCCTCATCACGGACGAATACGCCAACATCGGATCATGAAGGCCATCACTTCCATCCACGCCCTGCGCAATGTGCTCCTGCTGGCGGCCATGTGTCTGCTGGCCATCGGTTGCCGGAAGGAACGCATCTACGAGGTGAACGAGGTGCAGTTGCGCGCACCCAGTGCCAACAAGGACAAGCTGAAGACCTCGGAGGAATACGTCGCGATCCTCCACGCCAACCTCTTCCAGACCGCATTGAGCGCGAACGAGGTGTACCGGCTGGCGCAGTGCATCGAGAGCATCGGCGACAAGGAATTGGCGCGGGAGGTCATCATCAGCAACTTCATGAACAAGCCCGGTGTCATCATCCCCACCGACGAGTCCATGCGTGCGGATATCGATGCCTTCACACGGGCCACCTACGAGCGCTTCCTGGTGCGCACGCCGAGCGAAGCTGAGCTCACCTGGTTCCGCAACTACATCACCGCCGATCCCTATGTGACGCCCGAGCTGATCTACTTCTCCTTCGCCCTCAGCGACGAATACCTGTTCTACTAAGCCCAACACCGCCATGGACCGCAGACGATTCATCCAACGTGCCGGGGCCGCAGCAGCGGGCAGCCTGGTGTTCCCGTACATCCTTCCCACCGGTCGGCTCTTCGCATCCAGTGGTGGTGGCGGTGCGGCGCAGCATGTGGTCTTCGTACTCTTCGCCGGCGGTGTACGTCAGCAGGAGAGCATCCTTCAGCGCTACCTGGCCGACAGCCAGAACGACCCCAACGAGGGCAACGTGATGTACAACATGTTCGATGGCGCTCCACCCGTGGAGAAGATCGTGTACGGCACCGG
>JALOLX010000361.1 GCA_025455765.1 Flavobacteriales bacterium
ACGTTCCGTGTGACCACTGACGGTAGCGTTTCCTGCCAAAGTGGTTCTCAGCAGGAGCTGAACTGGACGGTGAGCTGTCTGGATTGCATCGCACCGCAGGCCACCTTTGAGATCGTTCAGGACTGTGACAACTTCCAGTATTTTGTATCGGTGAACGTCACCACCCTTGGAAGCGACACGGAACTGGAGATCGCCAACACCCAGGGCTTGGCCTCCACGTTCATCACCGCAGCAGGCACCTACCAGATCGGCCCCTTTGTCAGCGGCACGCCCGTTCAGTTGCAGCTCGTGAACGATGCGAACAGCCTCTGCAACCTGAATTCCGCCAACTTGGTGAATCCGCTGTGCCCCCAGACACTCTGCGGCTCAACTCCTCTTGCTGAAGAGTATTGCTACGTGAATAACGAGAACCGAGCCTGGGCGTACGAAGTGCCGCCTGGTTCCACGATCCGACTCGTGTTCCAGCGCGGGACCATTGAGAGCAATTCGTTCGACGACCTCATCATCTATGATGGTCCGAGCAATGCTCCCGGCACGCCGATCCTGTTCGAGCACTCCAATACGGCTACGTGGAACCTGGGTCCCGAAGGAAGTGCCATCGTGTCGACGTCAACCAACTTCTATGCAGTAGACGTCACAACCACCGGCAACAATCTGTACATGACGCTCACCTCAGATGGTTCGGTGCAATGCAACACCAGCACCACCTTCGATCCCTTCCAGTGGACCGCACAGTGCTTGGGCTGCCAGGCACCTGGGGTAAGTTATAGCCTGACCCAGGATTGCTTCAGCCGCACGTACACCACCGAAGTGACGGTGGCTGCTGTGCCAGGTCCTCAAGGCTTCGAGCTGCAGCACACCCAGATCGGCACCACTCAAATGGCCATGAGCCCGGGTGTCTACACCTTCGGTCCCTACGATGAAGATCAGCTGACCATCATTGGAGTAACAGACCCCAATGAACCGACCTGCACCTTTACTTCCGATTCGCTGACCTACGACAGCGAGCCTTGCATCATCAATACGTGCCAGATCATTACCACTGAGCACTGCTATGAAGACAACACCGACCGTTGGTATACGTATCGTGCGAACGAGAACGTACCCATCACCATCACCTTCCTTCAAGGGGTTGTCCTCGCCGGAGATCTGATCACGATCTATGACGGCGACGGAGAATCAACCCCACCGCTCTACAGCGGTACGTTCGGAGGTAATGTCGCCGGCCTTTCTGTAAGTAGCCAGAACTTGGATCGTGTGATCACGATGCGGATCCGATCGAACGCATCAGGTTCATGCACTGATGGTACAGCATTCCAACCCTTGCGCTGGGATGTAGGCTGCGGTTTCGTTGGCGTGAACGAGAACGCCAGCAACACCTTCACCCTCTTCCCGAACCCCACCCGCGACCGCATCACCATCGGCCTCGGTGAGGAAGTCTTCGGTGATGTCCGTGTGCGGGTCATGGACCTGAGCGGCCGTGTCGTGCTCGAAGAGCCCTACACCGTGCGCGGTGGCGGTATGCACACTACCGATCTCAGCAAGCTGAGCAGCGGTCAGTACCTCGTTCAACTCGCCACAGAGAACTGGATCAGCACTCAGCGCATCGAACTCGCACGCTGATCATCATCCCCCTTTAACGCGGAACGCCCCGGTAACCCCGGGGCGTTCTCCTTTTCCGTCCAACAGGTTCCCCGTCCAACAGGCGCCCCGCCTGTTGACCCAATTCCACCCGAAGCGCCCCGTCCAACACGCGCCCCGTCCAACACGCGCCCCGCGTGTTGACCCAATTCCACCCAACGAATCATCCCGTCCAACAGGCTCCCAGCCTGTTTACCCAATTCCACCCCACGAATGATCCCGTCCAACACGCGCCCCGCGTGTTGACCCACGTCCACCCAACGAATGATCCCGTCCAACACGCGCCCCGCGTGTTGACCCAATTCGAAGCGCCCCGTCCAACAGGCTCCCAGCCTGTTGACCCAGTTCCACCGACCCGCCCCGCCTGTTGTCCCTACTCCAGGATCAACTCATCGGCAAAGATCCAGCTCGTGCCACCGGCACCAGGATGCCCTTCCGGACAAGGACCGGCGTACCGCGCCACTACCCGGATGTACTTCACCTTTCGGTCACCGAGCTCCGTCCACAACACCTGCTGGCGCGCACCTTGTAGGTCACGCGGAACGGTGTTCGGCACTACCGTGCTGCTCCACTGCCGACCGTTCATGCTCGTCACGATCTCCACTTCGGCCGGATACCAGATCCAGCTTTTCGGGTCCTGCAGCACGCTGAGCCCGATGCGACCCAACCGCTCCGCCCGCTCCAGATCCACCGAGAACACCACGTCCTGGCCTTCGTAGCCCTGCCATTCACCGGTGCGGAAGTCGGTGCCCCCGCGCAGGCCATCCACCAAGGCGCCATCACCACCGGCCGTGTACTGCGCAGCATAGCGGCTCTGAAGGCTCACCGCACGCCCGCCGGGAATGCGCAAGTAGCGGCCCGTGACACGCGCATCGCCATGGCGCGCAGTGATCGTGGCACTTTCACGAAGTACGATGGGACCGGCGTACCGCTGCTCGGCACCCTCATTGATGCGGTAGTATAGGTCTCCGGGGGTGAGGCAGCGCACGCTAACGACAAGACTGTCCAGGAACGTACGGCTTGCAGCATCCAGAATGGGCACCGCGGCCGGACCGTCCCAAGCCATCTGCTCTTCACCTGATGGTACACCGGACGAACCCGCGCGCGGCCCAAGGTCGAAGTGGAGGGTGCCGCCCTTCAGCAGCTCACCCCGCTCGATCCACCGGCCTTCCGCCAGGTCGCGATCGTTCCACCGCACCTGCTCCACATGGTCGGGCTGGCCACCGTGAATGTCCGAGACGATGGCGATCGAAGCATCCCCCGCACGCAGTGTGATCTTTGGGAACAGGGGCTTTCCCACCACCAGCCGGGTATCGCCCGGTAGCAAGGGATACAAGCCCATGGCGCTCCACACGTACCACGCGCTCATCTGCCCACAATCCTCGTTGCCCGAGAGACCGTCCGGACGATCGGAATAGAGCTCCCGGAGGATCCGGTCCACATAGATCTCCACGCGCTGCGGACGGTCGCTCACCGCATAGAGGTAGGCGAAGCTGTGGCTCGGTTCGTTGCCATGCGCATACTGGCCGATGAGCCCGGTGATGTCGCTCTGTTGCCTGCCCGTAGTGGAAGTACCCGCCTCGAACAGGGCATCCAACCGGGTCGTCAGTGCGCTGGGCCCACCAATGAGCCGTAGGTAATGGTCCAGATCGTGCGCCATGAACAGGCCGTACTGCCAGGCGTTCGCCTCGGTGAAGTGGAAGTTGACCTCGTAGGGATCGAAGGGTTCCACGAAGCCGCCGTTGCGTCGGGCACGGAAGAAGCCGGTGGTGGGGTCGAAGAGGTGCTGCCAGTTGCGGCTGCGTGCCCGGAAGCGCTCGGCAATGGCTTGCTCACCGATCATCTCCGCGAAGCGCGCGATGCACCAGTCGTCGTAAGCATACTCCAACGTACGGCTCACGCTCTCCGGTTCGTCCTCACTGCTGATGTAGCCGCGTTCCCGATAGGCCTTCAAGCCGAAATGGTCCTGCTCGGCTGTGGCCACCATGGCAGCTAGCGCGGCCTTCGTGTCGAAGTCGCGGATCCC
>JALOLX010000362.1 GCA_025455765.1 Flavobacteriales bacterium
CCGCGCTCGTAGCGGAGCTGGCGGTCTTCGGTGGTCAGTACGGACATGGGATGCGTGTAAGCGGCGCAAAGGTATCGGTGTGCGAGAGGCTTGGGGCTTGTGGATGTAGCGATACCGACAATGAAATGTTGCTGGATCCCGTCCAACAGGCGCCCCGCCTGTTGACCCCGCACTGATCGAAGACACGATAATGACCCAACACGACCTTCTCGATCATCGGGGGGGCACGTCCAACAGGCGCCCTCGCCTGTTGACCACATACCACTCGACGACACGATAATGACCCAACACGACCTTCTCGACGATCGGGGGGACTCGTCCAACAGGCGTTCCGCCTACTGCCCCCATTCAACGGACGCCGAGCCTGTTGAAGCAGAACGCCCCATCGATCGGCACCTTGTACCGAACTTCGCGCACATGTTCCGTGGCCCATTGACCGTTCTACTGCTCCGTCTGGGGCTGGTGGCCACGGTATACACGGTCCTTCGGGTGCTGTTCTGGCTGTACAACCTGGAATTGTTCCCCGCTCCACCAGCATCGGCCTTTGCCGGCGGTCTCCGGTTCGATGCTTCGGCCATCGCCTGGCTGCACCTGCCGTGGGTGCTGCTGATGCTCGTGCGACCGCGACCAGGAGCCGTGTTCGCGCGCTTCCAGTTCGGCACCTTCTTGGTCATCAACGCGGTGGCCCTGTTCTTTGCCTGTGTGGACCTGGGCTATTTCGCATTCAGCCTGAAGCGCTCCACCGCAGACTTCCTGCAGATCCTGACCGCAGGAGGTGACACCGCGAACCTGGCACCCGCCTTTCTCCGCGACTACTGGCACATCGGGCTGGTGTACCTGGCGTGTATGGCACTGATCGCCTGGGGATACCTGCGTATCGGGCGGCTGTATCAGGACGCACCATATCCCACGGCTTGGCGCATCGGCTGGCGGGTGTTGGCGGTTGGACTCCTGGCACTGGCAAGCCGTGGAGGCACCCAGCTCATCCCGCTGCAACCCTTGGATGCCGCGCGCTATGGTGGAGCCAGCTACCTGCCTGTGGTACTGAACACTCCGTTCACCATGCTCATGAGCCTTGGCAAGCCCACCCTCGTGGAGCGCCACTACATGCCACAGGCAGAGGCCGATGCCTTGTGGCCGGTGGAACAGCAGCTCCAGAAGGGCATACCGGTTGACAGTACGGCGATCGGAGTCCGACCTGAGCGACCGAACGTGGTCATCATCATCCTGGAAAGCTTCTCCAGCTTGTACAGTGCACGCCTGTCAGGCGATGCAGGCTACATGCCGTTCCTGGACTCGCTCATGGAGCAGAGCCTCACCTTCACCAATGCGTACGCCAACGGGCGCCGCAGCATCGATGGCATCCCTGCGATCCTTGCCGGCATCCCGCATTGGATGGATGAAGCGTTCGTCACTTCACCTTATGCCAGTCAACCCTTCACCTCCCTGGCAAGCTTGTTAGCGGCACAGGGCTACCGCACCAGCTTCTACCACGGTGGCCGCAACGGCACCATGGGATTCGATGGGTTCGCACAAAGCGCAGGGTTCCAGCGCTACGTAGGGTTGAACGAGTATGACAATGGCGATGCTGATTTCGACGGGCATTGGGGTGTGCGCGACCGGCCGTTCCTGCAGTTCCTGGCGCGTCAGTTGGCGCAGGAACCACAGCCCTTCATGAGCACGGTATTCACCCTCAGCAGCCATCATCCGTACGAACTTCCCGCCGAAGAAGCTGCGCGCTTTGCGGGTGGAACGGAGCCCATACATCCCACGCTGCGCTACACCGATGACGCCTTGCGTGCGTTCTTCGCCACAGTGCGTACCATGCCCTGGTACACGAACACGCTCTTCGTCATCACCTCGGATCATACCGCCGATCTTGAACGGACCGGATCCCAAGGCAAGCGTCCGATCGATCATTGGGTGCCGCTGGTGTACCATGCACGCACCATCACGCGTGTGACCCAGCACATCGATATCCTACCCACCGTGGCCGACCTGCTCGACCACCCCGCCCCCTTCTTCGCGTTCGGACATTCGGCGCTGCGGAACGATGTGCCGCCCTCTGCCGTTTGGACGAACAATGGGCTGTACACCATGATCAATGGAGCGCAGCAGATCCAATTCGATGGCGAGCACGTGCTGGGAGTCACCTCCCTTCGCGATGGCGCGGCCCCTGATGTGGTGATGGCTGCTGAAATGGAGCTTCACTTGAAAGCCGCCATCCAACAGTTCAATGGCCGGATGATCCGTTCAGAACTGACCCTCGAACCGCAGCATCCATGAGGGCATTGGTGATCTACAACCCGCGTTCGGGCAAGAAACAAGCTCCGCGGATCAAGGCCATCGCCGCTGCGCACATGAACCGTACGGATATGCGCTTGGACCTTCGTGAGATCGAAGGGCCAGGGCATGGGACCGTGTTGGCTGAGGAGGCTGTTGATCAAGGCTACGACCGGGTGATCAGCGTGGGCGGCGATGGCACCAATAACGCCATCGCGCAGGGCCTGGTGGGCAGCTCCATCCCAATGGGCGTCGTGGCCATGGGTAGCGG
>JALOLX010000363.1 GCA_025455765.1 Flavobacteriales bacterium
GTGCCGCACCCCACGGTGCTGCGGCTCATCGACCATCCGTGGTTCCAGCGGCTGCGCTACATCAAGCAGTTGGGGCTGGGCCATCTGGTGTATCCCGGGGCGTTGCACACCCGCTTCCACCATGCGCTGGGGGCCATGCACCTCATGGGCGAGGCCATCGCCACCCTGCGCAGCAAGGGCCACGCCATCACCGAGGAGGAAGCCCTGGGCGCGCGCATCGCCATCCTCCTGCACGATGTGGGGCATGGTCCGTTCAGTCATGCGCTGGAGCACAGCCTGGTGGAAGGCATCGGGCATGAAGCCGTTAGCGCCCTGGTGATGGACGCGCTGAACACCGAGTTCAACGGTGCGCTCGAGCTGGGCATTCGCATCTTCCGCGACCAATACCCCAAGCGCTTCCTGCATCAATTGGTGAGCAGCCAGCTCGATGTGGACCGCCTCGATTACCTCAATCGCGACAGCTTCTACACCGGCGTCAGCGAGGGCGTCATCGGCGGCGAGCGCATCCTGAAGATGCTGCAGGTGGTGGATGACAAACTGGTGGTGGAGGAGAAGGCCATCTACAGCATCGAGAAGTTCCTGGTGGCGCGGCGCCTCATGTACTGGCAGGTGTACCTGCACAAGACCGTGGTGGCCTGCGAGATGATGTTGGTGGAGACCTTGCGCCGCGCGAAGTCCCTGGCCTTGGGTGGGGTGCCGCTCTTCGCCTCCCCTGCCCTGCTGCGCTTCCTCAGCGCCCCCCACGACCGCAACAGCTTCAACGACCCTGCCGTGCTCGCTGACTTCCTCAAGCTGGACGACCACGACATCATGGGTGCGGTGAAGGTGTGGTGCGACCACCCGGATACCGTGCTGGCCAAGCTTGCCAGCGACCTGGTACACCGCCGCAACCTGCGCATCAAGTTGCAGAACGAGCAGTGGCCACCATCGAAGGTCTACGACCTGCGGCGCACCGTCGCCACCCAACTCGGCATTTCATTAGCCGACGCCGCCCACTTCGTCCTCACCGACAGCATCGTCAACAACGCGTACGACCCCGGCAAGGACCGCATCGAGCTCCTGTACAAGGACGGCAGCCTGCGCGACATCGCTGAAGCCAGCGATAATCTGGGGATCGCGGCACTGGCCCGGCCGGTGGAGAAGTGGTACTTGGCGTGGCCGCGGTGGGTGTAAGTTCGCGGCACCATGCCCGTACCTCACTCCACCGCGCCCACAGCTCCCCTCATCCTCATCACCGGCGCCACCTCCGGCTTCGGCGAAGCCACTGCACGCCGTTTTGCCGCCGAGGGTTGGCGGGTCATCATCACCGGCCGGCGCAAGGAACGCCTCGAAGCCCTGCGCAAGGAACTGGAAGGGCTCCACGGATCACTGGAACAGCCCAGCATACACGCCTTGCATTTCGATGTGCGCGACCAACATGCCGTGGAAGCCGCGATAACCGGGCTGCCCGAAGCGTGGAGCACCATTGATGTACTGGTGAACAACGCCGGGCTGGCGGCCGGGCTCGACCCCATTCAAGAGGGTAGCCTGGACGATTGGGAACGCATGCTGGACACCAACGTAAAGGGCCTGCTGTACGTGAGCCGTGCCGTGATCCCGGGCATGATCGCACGAAGCAGGGGCCACATCGTCAACATCGGCAGCACCGCCGGCAAGGAGGTGTACCCCAAAGGCAACGTGTACTGCGCCAGCAAGCACGCGGTGGACGCGCTCAAGCAAGCACGCGGTGGACGCGCTCAGCAAGGGCATGCGGCAGGACCTGTTGCCCCACGGCATCAAGGTGACGCAGATCGCGCCGGGACTGGCCGAGACCGAGTTCAGCGTGGTGCGCTTCCATGGCGATGAACAGAAGGCCAAGACCCCCTATCAAGGCCTGACACCCTTGCGCGGCGAGGACATCGCCAACCTGGTGTGGTTCGCTGCCACCCTGCCTGCGCACGTCTGCATCAACGACCTGGTGGTGACCCCCACCGCGCAGGCCAGCAGCATGGTGGTGCACCGCACGGCGTAGTTCGGCGCACCGGAGTACCTTCGTGGCAACTTCTTCTCCCATGCCCAAGTTCCTCAAGTGGTCCCTGATCGGCGTTGTCCTGCTCGCGGTGCTGGCCTTCGTTGGCTTCCAGTTCATGAAGGCACAGACCAAGAAGGCCAGTCCGGAAGAGACCGTCACCTTCTTCCTGAACGACCTCACCGTGGAGATCACCTACAGCCGTCCGTACAAGAAGGGGCGTGCCATCTTCGGTGCCCTGGTGCCGTATGGCAAGGTGTGGCGCACCGGAGCGAACGAGGCCACCACCTTCACCATCAACAAGGACATCGTCTTCGGTGATCGTCCGGTAAAGGCCGGCACCTACACCCTATGGACCATTCCCGGGGAGCGTGAATGGTCGGTGATCCTGAACAGCGGGATGTACGGCTGGGGCGTGAACCTCGATGGCGAGGCGCAGCGCAATCCGCTGAACGATGTGGCCACGGTGAAGGTACCGGTGCTCTCGGCAGACCCGGGCATGGAGCAGTTCACCATTGCCGTGGAGGGCGAACCAGCCGCACTGACCCTCACCTGGGACCACGTACGGGTGCACGTTCCCATCACCCACTAAGATCCCGCGATGCAGTTCAGTGCCGCACAGATCGCCGAGCTCCTCCACGGTGAAGTGGATGGTGATCCACAAGTGATGGTGAACGACCTCGCCAAGATCGAAGAGGCGCGCACAGGTACCCTCACCTTCCTCGCCAACCCGCGCTACACCGAGCACATCTACACCACGAAGGCCACCATCGCCATCGTGGCCCGCGACTTCCAGCCCACCAAGCCCACGCCCAAGAGCCTCACCTTCATCCGGGTGGCCGATCCGCGCATGGCCTTCACCCAGCTGCTGGAGCGCAACCACCAGCTGCAGTACGAGAAGAAGGGCATCGAACAGCCCAGCTATGTGAGCCCCAAGGCCCGCTTGGGCAAGGGCGTGTACATCGGCGCCTTCTGCTACATCAGCGATGATGTGGTGCTGGGCGATGGCGTGAAGGTGTTCCCCAACACCTACATCGGCGAGCAGACCACCGTGGGCGAAGGCAGCCGCATCCACGCCAACGCCACCATCTATCACCGCTCCGTGATCGGGGCGCAGTGCGTCATCCACAGCGGTGCGGTGATCGGAGCGGACGGCTTCGGATTCGTGCCCAATGCCGAAGGCGTGTACGAGAAGATGCCGCAGGTGGGCAACGTGATCCTGGAGGACCATGTGGAGATCGGCGCCAACACCACCGTGGACCGCGCCACCATCGGCCACACCATCATCCGCCAGGGCACCAAGCTGGACAACCTGGTGCAGATCGGGCACAACGCCGAGCTGGGCCGACACAACGTGGTGGTGGCACAAGCCGGCATCGCGGGCAGCACCAAAGTGGGCGACCACAACCAGATCGGCGGGCAGGTGGGTATCGCGGGCCACCTTACCATCGGCAACCGTGTGCGTATAGCGGCACAGAGCGGCATCGGCGGACATGTGGAGGACGGCGCCACACTGCAGGGTTCGCCGGCCTTCCCCAAGGGCCTGCACGACCGCAGCTACGTG
>JALOLX010000364.1 GCA_025455765.1 Flavobacteriales bacterium
CCGGCGCGCAAGCTCACGCCCAGGCCCACAACGAACCTGGCGGGCGGCGCAGCCACCGCGTGATCATCGCAAGGCCTCCGGAAGGGGGCCTTGTTCGTTAGGGGGCGATCGGTACGGCGATAATGCTGGCCGATACCAGGTCATGCAATTTTTGCAACCAAGTTGCAATTTGAATGCTGTCGTCTATTTTTGCAACTCAATTGCATCAATATGACCGCCGCGCTACCCCGCCTCCCTGTCACTGTCCTCTCCGGCTTCCTTGGCGCCGGCAAGACCACCCTGCTCAACCACGTGCTGCACAACAAGCAAGGGCTGCGTGTAGCGGTGATCGTGAACGATATGAGCGAGGTGAACATCGATGCCCAGCTGGTGGAGAACAGCGGTGCGCTCAGCCGCACCGAAGAGAAGCTCGTGGAGATGAGCAACGGTTGCATCTGCTGCACCCTGCGCGAGGACCTGATGGTAGAGGTGGAACGCCTGGCCAAGGAAGGCCGTTTCGACCACCTGCTGATCGAAAGCACCGGTATCAGCGAACCTGTGCCTGTGGCCCAGACCTTCAGTTTCGTGAGCGAAGAAAGCGGCATCGACCTGGGTCGCTTCGCTTACATCGACACCATGGTCACCGTGGTGGACAGCTACAACTTCTTCCGTGACTTCTGCAGCAGCGAGCGCTTGGTGGACCGCGAACTCACCAACATGGAAGGCGACCACCGCACCATCGTGAACCTGCTGGTCGACCAGGTGGAATTCGCGAACGTGATCGTGCTCAACAAGACCGACCTGGCCACGCCCGAAATGATGGGCACGTTGGAAGGCACGTTGCGCAAGCTGAACCCCGGCGCGCGCATCATCCGAAGCGAACTGGGTCGCATCGACCCCACATCGATCCTTGGCACCGGGCTTTTCAACATGGAGGAGGCAGAAAGCAGCGCAGGCTGGAAGAAGGAACTGGAGGGCGGCGTACACACGCCCGAGACCGAGGAGTATGGCATCCACAGCTTCGTGTTCCGCGATCAACGTCCCTTTCATCCGCAGCGCTTCTGGACATGGCTCTCGCAGCACTTCCCCACCACCATCATCCGCAGCAAAGGCATGTTCTGGCTTGCCTCGCGTGGGCAACAAGCGTTGAACTGGAGCCAGGCCGGTGGCAGCCTGAAGGCCGACGGCGCAGGTGTATGGTGGAGCAGCATGTCCTTTGGCCAGCGCATCCGCTATGCCAGCTTTGTGGAGCACAAGGACGCCATTGAAGCACGCTGGCACCCTGTCTTCGGCGATCGCCAGAACGAACTGGTCTTCATCGGCCAGGAGATGAACGAGGCCCAGATCCGCACTGCATTGGAGCAATGCCTTTGCAACGAAGCCGAGATCGGAGCATGGAAGGCCGGACGCTTTCCCAAGACCGACGAATGGCCGATACCGGAAATGGAGCCCGAAGCCGTTGACGGCCACTAGAAGCCATCTCAAAATAATCCTTCGGGCTGTACCGGGGCCTTTTTCGGGCATCCGTCGTTGCTCAACCCTTACAGAGCGTCCAGCTATGCGCGGGGACGGCTTCTAGGCTTCCACCATGCAGCGCAGGACCTTCCTGAAGAGCGGAACACGGGCGGTGCTTGCTACCGCTACAACACACGTCCTTGGCATGAACCAGAACCGCCCCGACCTACACGACGTTATCATCATCGGAGGCAGCTACAGCGGCCTCAGCGCTGCCCTCGCCTTGGGTCGTGCCCGCCGCAGCGTTCTGATCGTCGACGCCAACGAACCCTGCAACGCACGGGTGCCACATAGCCACAACCTGCTCACGCACGATGGTGAAGCTCCGCAGGAACTCCGGGCGCAAGCGATCGCCGATGTATCGAAGTATCCAACGGTATACTTCCACAAGGGCCGCGTAACGGAAGTGTCCGGAAGCGATGGAGCATTCGCCGTGCGCACGGCGGAGGGGATCGCACATACCGGCCGCAAGCTCCTGTTGGCAATGGGTGTGCGCGACGAACTACCGGCCATCACCGGTCTCGCGGAATGCTGGGGGATCTCTGCTGCGGCTTGCCCCTTCTGCCACGGCTACGAAGTGCGCGATCAGCGCATCGCCCTCATCGGCAACACTCCGGACACCTTCGAATACGTGAACCTGGTCCACAACTGGAGCCAACAACTGAGCGTACTTACCAATGGCCCGGCCATGTTCACAGAAGAGCAGCGAAGCAACTTGTCCGGCAATGGCATCGGCATCGTGGAGCACACGATCTCGGAAGTGCTGCACGACAAAGGCCAGGTCAAGTCCCTGCGCCTCAGCGATGGCAGCCAGCTGGCGGCCGATGCCCTCTTCCTCCGCTCCCGTACACCGCTGCCATCCGCACTGCCAGCATCGATCGGCATCGAACTCACTGAGCAAGGCCTGATCAAGGTGGACTTCATGCAACACACCAACGTTCCCGGTGTGTTCGCCAGTGGCGACTGTGCCTCGCCGATGCGCGCATTGAGCATGGCCATCGCCAGCGGCAACATCGCCGGTGCGGTCATCGTGCATGAACTGATACACGCTTAGCATCATTCCTTCACGCGAAGCCTTGCCCCCATGATCACCGTAACACACGTCGCTTCCAACCACGTAAGTGCGCCCGACCCTGAAGCCCTTGATCGCATCCACGGACCGGAGGTGAACATCGCTGTCTGGGAACGGAGCGAACCCGTGCCATTGCAGGAGATCGAGGCAGTGCTTCATGGACTCCCCCGAGAGATCCGCACGCACGGCTGTGTCACCGCCATCATGCAGCACCTGCGCGATGTCTTCGCTGCAAGTGACATCGCTGCGGAGCACCTGCTCCACGACATCGCCCTGCTCCTTGAAGGCTTCGCCACCACCAGCATGGTGAAGGACCTGCGCCTCTCCCTGAGCATCGTGAACACCAACATGTGCCGCCGTTTCCACACGGATGTGAACGACTTGCGCCTGCTCTGCACCTACACAGGACCAGGAACCTTGTGGCTGCCTAACAATGCAGTGAACGACCAGGCCATCCGCAGCCATGATCCGCACCTGCCCATTGAGCGTTCACCCGAGGATGTTCAACAAGTGGGTACGGGGCATGTGGCCATCCTGAAAGGTGCGCTCTACCCGGGCGATCGTGTCGCCGCCTGCGTGCACCGCAGCCCCACCATCGAAGAGACCGGACAGCGCCGACTGTTGCTACGGATCGATACGAACGGAACCTTGATGGACCTGTAGGTTGCGCCGCATCTTTGTCCTGCCGAACCGGACCTTACCATGCACGACCGCCGACGCTTCCTCCGCTCCATCGGTGCCATGGGCCTGCTTGCTGGTGTCGATCCGTTCATGCTCGCCGGTTGTCGCAGGGAGGATCTACTATCCCAG
>JALOLX010000365.1 GCA_025455765.1 Flavobacteriales bacterium
AGACCGCGCGCCAGGATCTCGTAGGGGGTGATGTCCTCGTCGTGCCCCACATCAGCTTTGGTGCTGGGGGTGATGATGGGCGTGGGGAAGCGGTCGTTCTCCTTCATCCCTTCAGGTAGCGTTGCTCCGCACAGCGTGCGACCACCAGCCTGATACGTGCGCCAGGCGTGTCCGGCGAGGTAACCGCGCACCACCATCTCCACCTTCACAGTGGAGCACGCGGCACCGATGACCACGTTGGGATCGGGTGAGGCCTCGGCCCAATTGGGCGCCACGTGGCGGGTGGCCTGGAGCATGTGCCAACTGAGCTGGCTAAGCACCTGGCCCTTGTGGGGGATGCCGCGCGGCAGCACCACATCGAAGGCGCTGATGCGGTCGCTGGCCACCAGGATGATGCGGCCGTCGGACAAGGTGTACACATCGCGCACCTTGCCGCGGTACACGTTGGTGATGAGCGGATGCGTGAGTTCGGAACGGAGGAGGGTGCCGGGCATGGGAGGCGGGGGTCGAGGAGGAAATGATCAGTGAGGAATTCTCAATGGTCAATGGTCAATTTTCAATGATCAATGATCAATTTTCAATGGACAGGGAGGATACGGTGCGCGTTGTGATGCTGGATGTGTGGAACGTGTACTTGGAACAGCGAACCCTGACGAACGAACGGCGATGAACGGTCCATGCCCGATCTACTTCCGGTCCTTGTTCTCCAGCTCCTTGAACGCGCCGAGCACACGGGTCACCAGTTCGTGGCGGATGACGTCCTTTTCATCGAGCTCGATGACGCTGATGCCTTCGATGTTGCGCAGCATGTGTACGGCGGGCATGAGGCCACTGGGCTGGCGGTCGGGCAGGTCCACCTGGGTGACATCGCCGGTGATGACGAACTTGGCGTTGCGGCCCATGCGGGTGAGGAACATCTTGAGCTGCGGCAGGGTAGCGTTCTGGGCCTCGTCGAGGATCACGAAGGCGTGGTCGAGCGTGCGGCCGCGCATGAAGGCGAGCGGCGCGATCTGGATGATGCCCTCATCGAGGTGGTCGGCGAGGCGTGTGGCGGGGATCATCTCCTTGAGCGCATCGTAGAGCGGCTGCAGGTAGGGATCGAGCTTTTCGCGCAGGTCGCCGGGCAGAAAGCCGAGGTTCTCCCCTGCTTCCACGGCCGGACGTGTGAGGATGATGCGGCGCACCTTGCGTTCCTTCAGCGCCTTCACGGCCAGGGCCACGGCGGTGTAGGTCTTGCCGGTGCCGGCGGGGCCGATGGCGAAGACCATGTCGCTGCCCTCCACGGCCTTCACGAGCTTCTGCTGGTTGAGGGTGCGGGCCTTCACGCGCAGACCCGCATTGCCATAGACGAGCACATCGGCCTCGTCGCCGTTCTCGCCGCGTTCGGCACCGCCCATGATATCGTCCAGCACCTTGCGGGGCAGCTCGTTGTAGCGGGCCACGTGAGCCATCAGTTCGCCGAAGCGCTCCTCGAAGCGGCTCAGTTCTTCGGCCGGACCGGTGACCTTGACGGTATCGCCACGGGCCACGAGGTTGAGCTTGGGGAAGAGGCTGCGGATCAAGCGCAGGTTGCTGTCGTTGGCCCCCAGGACCTCCACGGGTTCCACCCCGGTGATGGTGATCAGCTTCTCGATCAAAGTAACATCGCGTTGTTCAGAAGTTCCACCGCCGATGGCTGTAGGCTCCCGGTAGTTTTGGAGCGCCGAAGGTAGGCGCTTCGATCACATCAGACCACCCCGCCATGGCCATCATCACCCTTACCACCGACATGGGTCTACAGGACCATTATGTGGCTGTAGTGAAGGGTGCCATCCTGCGGCAGCATCCGGAGGCGGTGATCGTGGATGTGAGCCATTCGATCCGCGCCTTCGACAATGCCCAGGCGGCGTTCGTGCTGCGCAACACCATCCACATCATCGGTGTGAACCCCGAGGCCGATGGCCAGACGCCGCATCTGGTGGTGCGCCACGATGGGCAGTACTTCATCGGCGCTGACAACGGCATCTTCTCGCTGCTCTTCGATGGCAAGCCGCATGAGGCCTTCGAGGTGACCATGAAGATCGAGGACGACCAGATCACCTTCCCCACCAAGAGCGTGTTCGTGCCCGTGGCCTGTCACCTGGCGCGCGGCGGCACGCCCGATGTCATTGGTAGGAAGGTGGTGACCATCCGCGAGCAGATCGGCTTCCAGCCCGCCATGGACCCGCACAGCATCCGGGGCCGGGTGATCCACATCGACAGCTACGGCAACCTCATCACCAACATCCGCCGTGGCGTGTTGAACGAGGTGGGCCGCGGTCGCGGCCTGCGCATCGGGTTCGCCTCGCAGGAAGATGATATCGTGAAGCTGCACACCACCTACAGCGATGTGCCCCAGGGTGAACGTGTGGCCTTCTTCAACGCCATGGGCCTGCTGGAGATCGCGGTGAACAAGGGAGTGGAAGGCCATGGAGGCGGTGCTGCGCGGCTGTTCGGCGTGGACGTGAACGACCCGGTGCGCGTGGACTTCGAGCATCGGATGGAACCTGTGCTGCGATGATCGTACGTGTGGTGAAGATGACCTTCCGCCCGGAGGAGGTGGAGACCTTCCGTTCGCTCTTCGCCGGTTGGGCGCCCCGCATCAGGGCGTCGCGCGGATGCCGCTACTTGGAGCTGTGGCAGGACCTGGCCGACCCGCGGGTGTTCTTCACGCACAGCCATTGGGATGCCGAAGCCGACCTGGAGCATTATCGCCGTTCACCCGTGTTCGCCGAGGTATGGCCCGTGGTGAAGCCGCTCTTCGCCGCGCCTGCTGAGGCGTGGTCGGTGGCGGTGCTGCACCGGAGCGATGCATCGCCCCAAGCCTGAGCTCCATCGCGCGCTGGTCGCGGTGTAGCGAAGGAACTGTACGATCGGCCCGGGATCTGCGATCTTCGTCCCATGCGTCGACCCTCCTTCGTGCTTCTGCTCATCCTGCCCTGCGCCCTCTCCGCCCAGACCGACCGCGCCGTGCAGCACCTGGAACATGCCCGCACCGCTTATGCTGCGGCGCGCTATGCTGAAGCCCTGTTGCATGCGGACAGTGCCCTGGCGGTGAACGAGGCCGTGCCGGGTGGCTACAAGTTGCGCGGTGACATCAAGCAGCGCAACGCCGACCTCCATGGGGCCTTGCTCGACTACGTGCGGGCGGAGAAGCAGAACGACCAGGACCCGCGGCTCTTCGTGAGCCGGTCGGCCATCCACGTGACCGAAGGACGGGTGAAGGAAGCGGTGCGCGATGCCGACCGGGCGCTGGCCTTGGACAAGAACGATGCGGACGCGTGGTACAACCGTGGCTGCGCCAACTACCTGGGGCAGGACATGAACGCCGCGCTGCGCGATCTGGACCGATCATTGGAACTGAACCCGAAGAACGCCTTCGCCCTGATGCTGCGCGGCGTGGTGAACGGGGCGCTCTACAAGGACAAGGAGGGACTTGCGGACCTGCGTGCGGCCGC
>JALOLX010000366.1 GCA_025455765.1 Flavobacteriales bacterium
CTGCAGTGCGTAGGCCTTGCTGCGCACGAACAAGGCGTCGGTGCTTTGTGGATTGAGCTCAAGCGCGCGGGTGCAGCGGGCGATGGCCTTCTCCAAGGTCCGCATCTGCATCGTTGTGCCGCTGTAACGCTCGTACAGGGCAAGCTGCACTTCGGCGGATGCCACGTAGGCCGGCTCGTACAAGTAGTTCCATTCGATGACCTTGTCCAGATCGAATTCGGCGGTGGCCAGGTCCTTGGTGGCGAAGCGCACCAGCCCGTGCAGGTAGTAGGTGTCGGTGGTGGCTTTTACAGCGAGCGCCTTATCGCTGGCAGCCGTCGCCAGGTCCAGGTCGTTGGCGGCTAGGGCGGCGCGCACCTGCACCTGTAGCGCGGCCATGTGCTTGGCATCCACGCGCAATGCCTGTTCACACAAGGCCAAAGCGATACGGATACTGTCGATCTCCAGGAAGGCGGCGGCGGCCTGTGCGGCGTGTGCAGGTTCGGAAGGATCAAGTTCTGAGACGCGCTTCAGATCGCGCGCCACCTGTGCCTTATCGCCCCGAAGGCGACCCACTTCTGCACGACCCTGATACGCCTTGATCAGCTTCGGGTCCACCTCGATGGCCAGGGTGTACCGCTCATGGGCACGCTCCAGGTCGTTCAGTTTGAGCGCAGCTTCAGCCTCCTTCACAAAGGCCTTGCCGCCCTGGGCCAGCGACCACAGTGGCGCCAATACCAAGGCGATGAGGAACAAGGAACGCATGCTTGGGGAGAACATGGCAGCGTGCTTCGGTCCGCTAGGGGATCACTCTGGCTTCATGAACCGCGCCATCACGTCCGGCGTCACCCCCGTATTGCTGAAGCCCCCATCGTGGAAGAGGTTCTGCATGGTGACGTAGCGCGTGAGGTCGCTGAACAAGGTGAGGCAGTAGTTGGCGCAGTCCTCTGCCGGAGCGTTGCCCAGCGGGCTCATTTCCTGCGCGAAGCCGAAGAAGCCATCGAAGCCCTTCACCCCCGAGCCGGCGGTGGTCCAGGTGGGGCTTTGGCTCACCGTGTTCACGCGGATGCGCTTCTCCTTGCCCAGCCAGTAGCCCCAGCTGCGGGTGATGGACTCCAGCAGGGCCTTGGCATCGGCCATGTCGCCATAATCAGGGAACACACGTTGGGCTGCGATGTAGCTCAAGGCCACAACGGAAGCACCTTCTGCGAGGGCATTGCCCTTGTGGGCCGCTTGCAGCATGCGGTGCAGGCTCATGGCACTGACGTCCGCGGCCCTTGCGCACGTTGGGGCTCATGCCGATGCTGTGGAGCAGGAAGTCCACCGGACCGCCGAGCGCAGCGGTGCTCTCGGCAAAGAGCTTCTGTAGGTCGGCATCGTTGGTGGCATCGGCACCGATGACGGGGGCGTTGATGGCTTCGGCCAGCTTGTTGATCTCGCCCATGCGCATGGCCACCGGTGCATTGGTGAGCACGATACGGGCACCTTCGGCGTGGGCCAGTTCGGCCACCTTCCAAGCGATGCTCTGGTCGTTCAACGCGCCGGAAATGATCCCCGTCTTCCCCTTCAACAGTCCGTGTGCCATGCCTTCTTAACGATTAGTGCAGGCGAAGATAGACCACCGCTCCGAACGGCAGGGCTTGCCAGTTCCCCACGATCGCTTTACTTTCACCCTCCACCTGAACCCAAGGACCATGTTGAGAACACTTCTGAGTACGTGTTGTGCCGCGCTCCTCAGCGCCTCCATCAGTGCCCAATGCGTGACCACCTTCCCCTCGAACGAGCCGTTCACGAGCTTCACCACCGGCACCCCCGGTACGTTGGCCAACAACTGGACCAACCTGAGCGGTGATGACCTGGACTGGTTCGTGGACATCAACGGTACGCCCACGGACAACACCGGCCCCATCGTGGACCGCACGTTGAGCAACACTACGGCCAACGCGAAGTACATGTATGTGGAGTCTTCCGGTGCGGCCAACAGCCCCAACAGGACGGCCATCCTGCGCTCGCCCTGCTACAACATCAGCACGCTCACCGCGCCCTACCTGGTGTTCTGGTACCATATGCGCGGCAGCCAGATGGGCTCCCTACGGGTGGATATCAATGCCGCAGGGGTAGTGACCCAGAACCATGTGGTGATCTCTGGAGACCAAGGCCTGTATTGGAAGCAAGGGTACCTGGACCTCTCACCCTGGATGGGCCAGGCCAACCTGCGCGTGGAGTTCCGGGCGATCACCGGCAGCGGCGAACTGAGCGACATCGCCATTGATGATGTCTTCGTGGGCAATCTCACGCCGGTGTTCGGATGCAATGAACCCACAGCCAACAACTTCAGCAGCAGTGTGAACCTGAACAACGGCACCTGCAACTACAGCTGCCCGGCCGGTCAGAAGCGGGTGCGCATCGACATCATGAACGACAGTTACCAGGGCGAGACGAGCTGGACACTGAAGAACGGCAGCACAGGAGCCACCCTGGCCAGCGGTAACTCCACCACCAACCGCACGGGTACCACGCTTTGTGTGCCCGACAACGCCTGCCTGGTGTTCCGCATCAATGACTCGGCCAGCGATGGCATCTACCATCCCACCTACGGCTTCGGTGCCTACTACGTGTGGCTCGATGGTGTGCTGATCAAGCAGGGTGGCCAGTTCGGGGCCTTCGAGGAGACCACCTTTAACTGCCCGCCGGGCTTCAGTTGCAGCACAGCCCTGCCGCTCTCCCTCGCTCCCCTGTCCGGCACCTATCCCCAAACGCTCGCCACCTTCACCACCACCAACGTGGAGGAGTGGTACAACTTCACGCCCCCCGCCACAGGTGCCTACACCATCACCACCTGCGGAACGAATACCTGCGACACCCGCCTGTGGTTGTATGACATGGCGTGCGGCAGCATCGTGCTCAGCGATGGTATTGAAGGCGCCACCTTCGGGGATGACAACGACGGCGGCTGCGGTCTGCAGGCCAACGTGAACGCGAACATGCCCGGCGGTGTGCTGCATCGCCTGCGTGTGGGTGATAACGCTGG
>JALOLX010000367.1 GCA_025455765.1 Flavobacteriales bacterium
GCTACCGCTGGATCCTGGAGGGCTACGATCAGGATTGGTCGCCGATCACGGCCACGCAGCGCGTCACGTACAGCAGCATCCCACCGGGCGACTACACCTTCAAGGTCATGGCCCGCAACGCCAGCGGCATCTGGAACGAAGAGCCGGTGAGCTACCGCTTCAGCATCGCGCCGCCCTTCTGGCAGACCAACACCTTCCGCATCGGTGGCGGTGCATCGCTGCTGCTTGCGTTCTTCGGCTTTGTGCGGGTGCGCGAACGCAACCTGCGCCGCGACCGCGAACGCCTGGAGCGCACCGTAGCACAGCGCACCAGCGAACTCGCTACCGAAAAGGACCGCAGCGATCAACTGCTGCTCAACATCCTGCCCGCCAGCACCGCCGAGGAGCTCAAGCGCAAAGGCAGCGCCCAGGCCCGGCGCTACGAACATTGCACCGTACTCTTCAGCGATTTCAAGGGCTTCTCCGCCTTCAGCAGCCGCATGGACAGCGACACCCTGGTGTCCGAGCTGGACCACTACTTCCGCCTGTTCGACCAGTTGTGCGAACGGTATGGCCTGGAGAAGATCAAGACCATCGGCGATGCCTACATGTGCGCAGCGGGCCTGCCCGAGCCCAGCACCACCCATGCGCTGGACGCACTGCTCATGGGCCTGGGCATGCTGGAGGGGGTGGAGCGCAGCAACGCGGAACGTCGGAGCAAGGGCCTTCAGGAATGGCCCATCCGCATCGGTCTGCACAGCGGTCCGCTCGTGGCCGGTGTGGTGGGTGAACGCAAGTTCGCGTACGACATCTGGGGCGATACCGTGAACCTGGCCAGCCGCATGGAGAGCAACGGCGAGGCGGGTCTGCTGAACATCAGCGGTCCGGTGTATGCCCAGGTGATGGACTACATCCAGGTGCGGCCGCGCGGTCCCATCAAGGTGAAGGGCAAGGGCGAAGTGCAGATGTACTTTGTGGAACGCCTGCGGCCGGAGTACAGCGCGGACGAGCGGGGCTACACCGCGAACGCACGGCTATTGGAGCGGGCGGGGGCTACACCGCGAACGCACGGCTATTGGAGCGGGCGGGGCGCAAAAGTTGAGGCACATTGGTCACCCCTGCTCAGCGCGACCTTACGTTCCCCGACACGTGCGGCTGAACGAACAGCACGGTGAGCACCTCGAACGACCGAACACGGACAACCGACCACCCGGAAATTCCGTCCTTTGAACAAGACCCTTGCACCCATGCAAACCAACCGTACCCTTATTCCCGCCGCACTCCTCATCGTGAGTTCACCAGCGGTCGCCCAGACCCTTACCGGTGCCACGAACAACCCACAGATCGGTGATTCATTCGTGCTGCAATACAGCACACCGCTGTCACCCGGTGGGGCAGGCACCGGCCAAACGTGGGACTTCAGCGCAGCGACGGTGGACAGCACCGAGACGCAGTATTTCGTTGACCCGCAAGGAACGCCGGGCTTCAGCACGGTACCGAACGCGGACCTCGCCATCACCACCGACTTCGCCAGCTATGGCTATTGGATCGCCAACAACAGCACCTGGACGGACACGTACGGCTTTGCGTTCGATGCAGATGGCCTCCAAGTGACCTCCTCCGGTAGCGCTGCAGCCGAAGCCGATGGTCTGGGTACGCTCATCACGCCGTATGGCACGGTGTCCAACGTGCTGCGCATCCGTCAGGAAAACGAAGAGACCACACTGATCACGGGGATCGGGGAGTTGAACGTGGAGAGCACCCAATACCTTTATGTGAAACCCGGTGTGCGCTTCCCCCTGGCCATCGTCAGCACCAGCATCAGCACCGTGTTCGGCATCCCCGGCGAACCCGTGAACGACATGGTGTGGTTGGACGGATCCACTGTGGGGCTTGCTGAGGCCGCACACCATGCCATCGGTGTTGAACTGTATCCGAATCCTGCCAAGGACCGCATCACCATCACCTACGGTGCATCCAGCAGCGCTGTGCAGGTGGACGTGATCGATGCCGCTGGACACGTCGTGCGCACCGAACAACTCAGCCAGCAACCCATCGGCATCAACCGCGTGGACCTGCCACTGAACAACGTTCCCGCCGGCATCTACCTGGTACGCATCCTCGCCGATAACGGAGACCAAGGCGTGCAGCGTCTGGTGATCGAGTAAGCACTATTCACGCAACACGTGAAGGGCGGTCCAACGAGGGCCGCCCTTCATCGTTCCCCGCTCCCCGCAGGTGGAGACCGACCAGGGGAACGGAGCCTTGAACGACTGAACTCACACCCGCTTGAACACCAGATCGAACAAGGTGCGGTCCACCAGGATCTCCTGGAGCACCCCGCCCCGGTAGGTGTAGAAATTGACCTTGTTGTCCGGCATGATGAGCTTGTAGCGCCCACCACCCAGCGGCTCCAGCACGCAGTCGTCGAGCACGCTCTCCACGTAGATCCTGGTCTGCCCCACCGGTTCTTCGAAGTACATGCGCGCCGTGCTCCACACGTTCGTACATGGCGTGGTCACCGTGCGGTCCGGATGAACGAAGCCCGCCAGCCCGGTGTGGTAGACCCGCATGTGGCTGCTATCGCGCACACTGCCGTTCACGTGTACACTGCTCATACAGGCCGTGATGCGATCGCCGGTATACTCGGTGATCATGCTCGTGCGGATCACTTGGCGCCAGATCACGACCACTTCGCTGAGCGACGCCATGGAGTAGGTGGTGCGCGCACCCACCGTGCCTTTGCTCACCCGCACCTGGCCCACCACATCGTTGTTCACATGGATGGTGAAGGTGCTGGGCTGGGCCATCACAGCCGTATGGAACAACAACAGAACAAGTGCAGGAAGCGTGCGGTAACCCATGGGATGCCGAAAGAGGCATGGTGGCAAGGTACGCTAGCCCATGCCGCTGGCCTGAGAAAGTTATGGGGATGGTCCGCCACGATGGCTCGGATGTCCATCTCCCCTTAACTCAACCCACTGATCACCCCGTTGGCATCGATGTCCATGCCCTCGGCGGCCGGCACCTCCGGTAGACCCGGCATGCGCATGATCTCACCGCGGACCTGTACCGCGCAAGCGGGGTGGACACCACGAAGCCGGCGCCGGCGCTGATCTCGATGTCGCACAGTCTAATGCCCCCGATCACTGCAGGTACTTCCGTACGAATTCAGTGGCCGTGAGCACCTCCACATTGACGTGTTCACGGAAGTCTTTGGTATTGCGGGTGACGGACGGACGGCTGGCGGCAAAGAAAATGGCGGCATCGTTCACATCCTTGAAGGAACTATCCAGCGCATGACGATACGTATCGGCGGTGATCGGTGTCCACTCACAGATATCCAGCAAGAACTCAAGCGCCTTGGCGACCGCAGCCCGATCGGCGCGACGCGGCTTGGTCACGTGCACAAGTTCACTGAACACCACGGGCGAAAGGAGTCCTACCACGTTGCGTCGGGCTACGGCATCCAGGATCAGCAGCGCACTGTTCCGATCACCATTCGACCGTTCGCCATCGGGCAGCAGCGCATCCAGTACCACGTTGGTGTCGATCACCAACCGCTTCATGCGTTCTTCTTGCGTTGGCCGGTCTTGGCCCGGCGGTAGGCCGCTGTGCTACGCAGTTGGCGCCCGGCTGGCGTGTCTTGTTCGGCCAGGTCCAGATCGAGGGGTATCTCCAGGTCACCGAACTGTTCGATCCACCCCATCCGCTCAGGTTCGGTCTCTGCCGCTATCCGCTTCAGTAGATCATCCACTTCCGCACTGATGGTACGCCTGCGGCGGCTCAGTCTCCGTCTGGCCTTCGCAAGGGTATCACGGTCCACACTGAGCGTGAGCTTGGTCTTCATA
>JALOLX010000368.1 GCA_025455765.1 Flavobacteriales bacterium
TGCCAACGCCGCCTTCTCACTGCGGTGCAGGTTGCGCGCGCCTTCTGGGGCGTTCACCAGGCCCAGGTTCACCAGGGCCACCTTGCCCCGCAGCGCCTCGCCCAGGGCCTCCAGGTCGGCCGGCAGCCCGTTACCCGCATCGATCAGCGGCGCTTCCACGTCAGCCTCCAATGGCGTATTGGCCAGGGCCACGGCGCCCAGATGCATGAACCCATTGCCGTCGCCCACCGTCAGCGCCACCTGTCCGCGGCTCCAGGCTTGGGCCTCGAAGGGCCAGCGGTACACCGTATCCAGTCCCGCCTGGCGGAACAGGCTGTCGGCCGCTCGCTCGGCCTGGGCGCCCTGCACACTGCCAGTGAGCCGATGCCCGATGGCGCCCACGCTCCACGCCAGCCAGGCATAGCCTTGTGGCGCCGCAGTGGCCACACTATCGAAGCGCTGGAGGGCGGTTGTCCGCTGCTGTG
Source organism: Flavobacteriales bacterium (assembly GCA_025455765.1). Classification (GTDB taxonomy): domain Bacteria; phylum Bacteroidota; class Bacteroidia; order Flavobacteriales_F; family PHOS-HE28; genus PHOS-HE28. The sequence continues at coordinate 465 of JALOLX010000368.1, forward strand.
CTTCAACAGGATGCTGTTGAGAGATGATGCTCGCCATGGAAAATGCCACGCACAGCACGCGGGTACCGGTCCACGGTATGGCGGCTGCTGCTGCTTCCGCTCTTCGTGTGTGCGGCTGTGCCTCAGCAGCGCGATGCGGAGAAGGACACCACCGCCATCCTGCAGGCCAACTACCTCTACAACATCGCCAAGCTCGTGGAGTGGAAGGACGCCTCCATGCGCAACGGCAACTTCATCATCGGGGTCATCGGGAGTGCCAACCTCTACCAGGAGCTGATCAAGCAGTACTCCACGCGCACCATCGGCAAACAACCCATCGAGGTGCGCAAGCTGCCGCGTACGGCCGATGTGGAGCGCTGCCATCTGCTCTTTGTGGGCCAGAGCGACCTGTCCCTGTTGCCCGATATCTACAAGAACCTGGCAAAGAGCCCCACGCTGGTGGTGACCGAGTACGAGGGTGCCTTGGACGATGGGGCCGTGGTGAACTTCGTGCGGGTGAACAACCTGTTGAAATATGAACTGAGCCTCGCCAATGCCACCAAGCACGGTGTGGTGGTGGGGCTCACCTTGAGGAACCTGGCCCACCGCGTGGAAGAATGACCATGATGCGTCTCTTCGCCATAGCCCTCGCAGCGCTGCTCGGCCTCTCCCCACGCCCAGGACGCCGAAGCCTGGCTGTTGCGCGGCTTCATCTACAAGGACCTCTTCAAGGGCATGCCCAGCGGCGAAAAGGCCGATGAGGTGCGCGACGAAGCCTTGAACAGCCTGATGAACTGCCTGAACCTCGATGAGGCCGGCACCTACAAGGACAACGCTGTGCAGGCTTACGAATTCCTCGCGCGCAGCTGCTTCAACGATGCCGCCAAGTCGCTCAACGAACTGAAGGAGGACCGTGCGGTGCTGCTCTTCGGCAAGTTCAAGGAGGCGACCCTGCGCCGCGATCCCAAAGCTTCCGTAAGGGCCCGCGAGATCGAGTTCTACAACGCCCTCGGCACGGCCTACACCAAGCGCTTCAACCAGCAGCGGGAGGACACCTCCTGGTTCGTGAAAGCCACCGAAGCTTACGGTCACGTGCTGGGCATCGAACCGGAGAACTACGGCGCCAATTACAACCTGGCTACGTTGCACTACAACCGTGGGGTCTATAACATCCGTGCCATCAAGGCGGAGGACGATATCCCCACCATCCAGCAGATCCAGGAGGTGAGCCGCACCTACTTCCAGGCCGCACTGCCCTTCATGCTGAAGGCGCATGAGCTCGATCCCGATCGCCGCGAGACCTTGCTGGGCTTGGAAGGCATCTACTACAGCCTGCAGGACCAGGACAGCTCGGAGCGCTATCGTCAGCTCTTCGAACTGCTGCCCCCCCAAGGCGACCAATAGCGCCCCCTATGGCGATGCGGCTGACCATCGGCAGGAAGATCGGGATGGGCTTCGGCCTGTTCATCTTCTTCGCGCTGCTCGTGGTGATCCTCACCAACCGATCGCTCGAGCGCAGCCGCGAGATCAACCAGCAGATCAACACGGTGTACTCCCCTTCGGTGGACGCCCTGGTCCGCCTGCGCAACCTGGTGGTGAACGCCCACACCCTGGCCAAGCAATGGGCGCTGTTGGAGAGCATTGCAGATGCCCCCGAGAAGACGGCCTTGGTGGAGCTGACCAATACCGAGCTGCCCAAGCTGCTGGACCGCGTGGACACCCTCATGGCCCATTGGGAGCCGGACGAGATCGCCCGTATGAGCCGGATCACGGCGGAGATGCGCACCATGTTCGATCTGCACGACAGGATCAAGGTGCTGCTGCCCTCGCTGGAGAGCTACAGCGACCCCTTCGTACACATGGAGCGCAGCGACCTGGCCGAAGAAGGAGGTCCGCTCGACCAGCAACGCACCAAGGTGCTCGTGGAACTCGATGCCTTGCTGAGCGTGCAGGAGGAGAAGCGGCGTGTGCTGGCCGAAAGCATGATCCTCAGCTTCGACTCGCTCAAGTTCTTCGTGCTCTACATGGGCATCGCGCTGGTGATCGTGGGGGCCATCATCGCCTTCTTCATCATCCGTGGCATCGTGGTGCCCGTGCAACGCCTGCGCAGTGTGCTGCTCAGCCTGGGCCGTGGCGTATTCCCCCGCACCACCATCCGCACCACCAACGATGAGGTGGGCGACATGAGCAAGGCCCTCACGTCCCTGGTGGAAGGCCTGCGCCGCACCACCGATTTCTCGCACCGTGTGGCCGCGGGCGACTTCAACACCGAGTACCGGCCGCTGAGCGAAGAGGACATGCTGGGCCACGCCCTGCTGAAGATGCGTGACGAACTGGGCCAACGTGAACGCATCCTGGAAATGAAGGTGGTGGAGCGCACCGAGGAGGTGGTGCGGCAGAAGGAGGAGGTGGAACGCCAGGGCCGCAAGGTGGTGGAGCT
>JALOLX010000369.1 GCA_025455765.1 Flavobacteriales bacterium
CTGGTAAAGGCCGGTCTCGTTCAGCAGTCCATAGGTGAAGCTGGTGGTATCGGTAAGGCCGCGCGACGCGTAGTTGGCACCGGGGAAGGATCCGGCATAAGGCGTGGCTTGCGGCGTTACGTTGAAGGCATCGGCCGGTGTGCCCAGCACGGCGGTGGACCGGTTGAGGTTGAAGGTGGTGTTGGCCGGCCCGGGCCCGTAGTAGTTGCCCACGTAGAGCGGCACTTGGTAGCCCGGCACTTCGGCGAGATCCACCACGGTGAGCACAGGCTGTGCGAGCAGGGGCGTGCCAAGCAGGGCCATCGCAGTGAAAGGGAACAGCTTCATGCCCCCAAATATCGGACATCGTCCGTTTGCGCGGATCCGTGGCTTCGCTTAGCTTCACCTCAAATTCACCTCACTTCCTGGGAATTTGACGGCCTCGATTGCAGCACAGGCGATCACACGGCCACGGTGATGACGGTGGATGCCGGCAGTGCCACTCCCATGGTGGTGACCAATGGGGTCTGGTGCGGCTGCGCCGTGTGGGTGGACATGGACCAGAGCAACAGCTTTGAGACAGCGGAGAACCTCTACTACAGCTACGTGGGCGGTTCCCCGAGCCACACCTACTCCTTCGACCTGGAGGTGCCGGAAAGCGTACCCACTGGCAGCTACCGCATGCGGGTCGTTGCGGGTTGGGGCAGTGATGGCTACACGGTGGGTGGCGGGAACGGCTTCGGGCCCTGCGGTGCCTACCAGTACGGCAACTACACCGACCTTACGTTGAACGTGATCGGCGCTGCGCAAGTGCAGGAAGTGGCGGCAGAAGGCCTCTGGGTGGGACCGAACCCTGGCGATGAACAACTGCGCATCCAAGTGCCTCAGGGACTTCGCAGCCTGCAGGTGATCGCCATGGACGGGCGTGTGGTGACCGAGCTGAGCGGTAACGCGGCACCGTGGTTGGAGGTGGACATGCGCAGCTGGCCCACCGGTTCGTACGTGGTGCGTGCCATCACCGGCGCCGGCGTGCTGCAGGCCCGCTGGGTGAAGCAGTAGGCGCGGACCTTACCATATCGATCAAGCGGAACTTGGCGCTCTGCTGCGCAGGGCCTTGCTTTGTGGCGCCCTGAACGGGGCACACCGCATCCGCCATGGCCGAACCTACCGCCCCTTCCTTCTCCAAGGTCGTATTGATCACCGGTGGCACCAGCGGTTTGGGGCGCAGCATGTGCGAACGGCTGGCGGCCACGGGACACCGCGTCTATGGCACCGGTCGGCAGGTGAAGGGCCTGGAGCCGCAGAACGCCTTCACCATGGTGGGCATGGACGTGACCGATGCAGCCAGTGTGCAACGCGCCGTGGATGCCGTGCTGGCCGATGCGGGTCGCATTGATGTCCTCATCAACAATGCAGGACTGGGCATCCAAGGTCCCGTGGAGGACATCGACCCTGAGCTCGCCCATCGGCTGATGGACACCAACGTGTATGGTCCGCACCGGGTGATGCGTGCGGTGCTGCCCACCATGCGTGCGCAACGCAGCGGCCTCATCATCAACATCAGCAGCATCGCGGCCAACTTCGGCCTGCCGTATCGGGGCTTCTACAGCGCCAGCAAGGCCGCACTGGACCGCTTGAGCGAAGCCCTCAGCACCGAGGTGGCGCGCTTCGGCATCCAGGTGGTCACGGTGCAACCGGGGGAGTTCAACACCAACATCGCCAGCGCGCGGCTGCGACCGGAAGTGATCAGCGAAGCCAACAAGCCGGGCTATGAGAAGGCCATGGCGGTGTTGGGCGGCAGCATGCATTACAGCCGCGACCCCGACGAACTGGCGCGGGTGGTGGCACGCATCATCGCCGATCCGACGCCGCGCAGCGTGTACCGCGTGGCCGAAGGGGTGCAGAAGCTGAGCGTGCTGTTGAAGAAGGTGCTGCCCGGCCGGATGTTCGAGCGCATGGTGCGCAAGCATTACGAGTGAGCCGATGATCGCCTACGACAGCACCAATTGGTGGCGGGCCCTGGCCCTGCATCGCTCCTACGACAGCACCAACTGGTGGCGGGCGTTGGCCTTGCATCGCTCGGACACCTTCCGCAAGCTGGTGCCATTGCTGGTGCTGGTGGGGCTCATCACTGCGGCCATCGGCTATTGGGAAGTGCGTTACCTGAAGTTGGGCAAGGAGAGCTTCGTGAGCAATCTGCCCGTGATGCACAGCCTCTTGGGCTTCGCCATCAGCATGCTGCTGGTGTTCCGCACCAACACCGCCTATGATCGCTGGTGGGAAGGCCGCAAGCTGTGGGGCCAGCTGGTGAACGTGAGCCGCAACACCGCCGTAAAGATCGCGGTGTACGCAGCGCCCGACGACACCAGCACCCGCAGCTACTTCGCCAAGCTCATTCCGCAGTTCGCTCACGAGCTGATGCAGCACCTGCGCTCGGAAAAGACCCGATTGGAGCTGGATGCACGCCCCCACCCCGAGATCCGTGACCTGGACCGCAGCAAGCACGTACCTGCGCAGGTGGCCTTGCTGATGCAGCAGCGCGCCATGCGCATGTACCGCGAAGGCAT